>NZ_CALIJF010000026.1 GCF_938018035.1 uncultured Campylobacter sp.
AAACTCATCTTTGTCGATGGCTGCGAGCTTGGGCGTATCTTTAAATCGCGCGATGAAAGCGTCTATCTCTCTGCGATCAAGCGCTTTTGCGATAAAATTTCCCTGCAGATAGTTAAATTTCAAATTATTTAAAAGCCGCAGAGATAGCGCATTTTCGACGCCTTGAGCACCTACTGCGAATCCAAACTCCCGCTTTAGCTTGCCTGTGATCTCCACCATCGTTCGGATAGCATTTTTTTTCTTGCCTATGTCAAGGCAGAGCTCGCGGTCGATTTTAACGATATCGAAAGGCTGGGCATTCAAGAATGGAATATTGCTTTTATTTGCACTATTAAGGGCAAATTTAACCCCAAGATCTGCATAACGCCCACGCGCAGGGGCGAATTCCTTAAAATTTTGCTCGCTAAAATCGGTGATCTCAAACATCAACTCGCCTTTTGCATTAGCTCTGTCTCGCAAGCTGTGAGCTACGAAATCGTAAAATTCGTCGTTTGTAAGCACGGCTAGACTTACGTTTATCGAGCAGTTTGCGCCCGTTTGAGCGTTAAATTCCATCATCTTTGAAAACGCAAATTTTGAGATCGGCAACTCAAATCGCGGCTCGCTTAATATCTGCGCAAAATCCTGCGGGGCAAGAATTCCGCGCTTTCCGCGATCCCAGCGTAAAAGCAGCTCATATCCGTAAATCTGTGCGCCGCTAATGATCGGCTGATAGAGCACGAAAAACTCCCCCTCTTCGATCGCCGCAGCAATCCCTTCTTCGCTAGGTCCGTCTGCTTCGGCGCGCTCAAAGATGCAGTAGCGGTTTTTGCCGCTCGTTTTGGCGCGATACATCGCTCTATCGGCGCGCGATAAAAGTCCTGGAAAATCGATCTTTTCGCTGCCGTCGTAAAACGCTGCGCCAACGCTGATGCTTGCGCTAATCTCATTGCCTTTGAGGTTAAATTTCATCTTTGAAATTCCAAGCAGACGGTCTAATAGCACATGCGCGGCGTCCTTGCTTTGCAGATCGCCGATAATGGCGCCAAACTCATCGCCGCCTAAGCGCGCTAAGATATCGCCTTTACGCAGTAGCCCGCTCATCGCTTTTGAGATCGCTTGTAAAAACATATCGCCGACCTCGTGCCCGTAGGTGTCGTTGATCGCCTTAAAGCCGTCAAAATCGATGAAAAGCACCGCCATAAGCTTGGAATTTTCGCCCGAGCTTGCGGTAAATCTCTGCGCGGCTTTCATAAAATACACTCTATTTGGAAGCCCGGTAAGCGCGTCGTGATGGGCGATCTTGGCTAGCTCGCTCTCCTTTTGCTTGATCTGCGAAATTTCGGTAAACATCAAGATGAAATTTGAAGTAAGCGAAAAATCATCCTTTATCGCAATTGCCGTAAATAACGCAGGAAAGGTGCCACCACCTCTTTTTAGTCCGTAAATTTCATCTTTATAGGAGGTCTGTTTGCCAACGAGATTTTTTCTAATCCTCTCCATCACGTCTGCCCCGCCCTCTGTAGGAGCGAAGAAATTTGGAATTTTGCCGATAGTTTGGCTTTCGCTATAGCCGGTGATTTCATAAAAGGCGTTATTAGCGCGCAGCACGCGACCGCTCTCATCTGTGATTAAGATCGCCTCTAGCGAGCGCGAAAATACGTTAGCGTTTAAATTTAACTCCAGCTCTGTCTGTTTGCGCGAGCTGATATCTTCGAGCGTAGTTTTTACAAGGCGAGAGCGAGAGCCGTGCTTTTCGGTGACGTAGCCTTGCATACTGATCCAAGTATAGGCATTAGCGGCATTTCGCAGACGGAATTCGCAGCTAAAATCGCTCCTAAGCCCGGCGGTGCATTCGCGGATCATTTTATTGAAATTCTCTAAATCCGCGAAGTAAATTTCATAACTAAACTCCCCAAAGCTCATCGCAGTGTTTAGCCTTTTGCCGCGATATTTTAAAATTTTAAAGTAATTTTTATCAAACGATAGCATCTGCGCGTTAAGATCGATTAAGCAGGTACAAAAATTCCTAGTCTCGATTACGGTGCGGTAAAAGTCCAAATCCTCCTGCAAGCCGCGGATCGCCTTAACATCGTCATCAATATTTTGAAAATAAAACGCAGCCCTGGCGGCGGACTTTTTGACATAGATGCTCACTTCGTAGCTATAGCGGATATTGTCGTTATGGCGAATTTTATAGCTTTGAGAAAAGCTTAGCTCTTCTGAGGGCATATCAGCTAAGCGGTTTAAAATTTCATTTTTAGCCTCATTCGCATCCTTTTCATCCAGCAAATCCCATAGCCTTATCTCGCCGCTTAAAAACTGCGCCGCTTCGTAGCCCCAAAGCTCTTTTATATTTTTGCTCGCATCTACGATCTTGCCCGAAGTGTAGTCAAACACGAGCGTAACGATAGGTGCGTGATTTAAATACTCATATTTTTGCTTGGTTTCATCGTAAAATCTGCGATATTTCGACGCGTCAAGCACCACGAAAAGGGTTGAAATTTTACTTCCGTCGCGGATATAAGATTTTTTAACATAAAGGTCTTTGACGCCATTTTTGGTCTCTTGGCGGGTTACGACATAGTTTTCTTTGACATAGTTTGCGCGCTGGGTTTGATAGGCGTGATCGTAAAACGAGCCTGCTTGCAGCGCGAATATATTCCGTCCTACGACGTCATCGCCGTAAAGCTCGCGTGCGCCGTTGCTAGCGCTTTCGATCGTGCCTGCTACGTTATCGATGCTAAGCACCGAAAGGGAGCTGTATTTTAGCGCATCTTTAAAGCTGAGGCTAAAATCGCCGTGGCGCAAATTAGACTTCAAAACCTCGTCTATGGATTTAGAAATTTCTAAGACGGAGCTTAGCGGATTTAGTGCTTCTATATCGCGGATTTTGGAGTGATAATCTCCTTGGCGCAGAGCGTTTTGAACTGCTGCAAGCGGGATAAAAACGCGCTTTTTTAAAAACGTAAAATTTGAAATTAGAAGGATTAAATAAGCTAAAATCGCCGCCGCTAGCGCTACGACGATAAAATCGTCCGCGCCCAAAAAATAGCCGGCTCGTTCGCGAGCCATTACGAAATTATCCCCCAATTTCGTAAGATATGCAAAGCTTAGTCCAGATTCGTCTTCAAAGCTTACCACTTCGCCTAGGCGCGAAAAATCAAAATCCTGCCCTAATATATCGGTTACGCTGCCAGGAGCGTTAAAAAATTTACCTTCGGCGTTAAAGACCAAAATATCTCCCAGCGAAGAGAGCCTGGCAATCGGCCTAGCGGTGTTGGCAAAGCCTAGTAGATACGAATCAGCATTTACACGCTTGATCAAAAAATACCGCCACGCCCCATCCATCATCATATAGCGCGATACCCATTCATCCTTTTTTAGCTCGCTTGCGATATCCGCAAGCCGTATCTCGCCAAGATCCGAAATACGCGCATCCGATGAAAAATGCGCCAAGCTCTCCTGCTTCGCGCCGCGGGCGTGCATATAAAAAATAGCGTCAAATCTATGAGAAGATTTTACGACGTTACGGATCAAATCCGCATAAAGCTCGCTTTGCGCAGCCTCATGCCTTGCGTCCAAAGAAATGATATTTTCTTTTAGAATTTCAAGCTCGCTAAAAAGCGACTCGTCGGTATTTTTAAGTAAAGTAATCGCCGTGCGCGTCCGCAAATCAAGCTGCGTAGCGATCCTAGTACGCAAAAAGCTAATCTCGCAAACTACTACAAGCGTAAGTAGTGCAGCGCCTAGAATCAAGGCGGCGTTAAATCTTTCAGTAACGAAGTCTTTTTTGTTTTTCATGCCAAATTCCAAATTTTGCGGGATTTTAGCAAATTTCGTTTTAAAGCCTATTTAAGCTTTGATTTTCGCTCCGCGCGCACCCAAAAAATGCATCATTAAAAGTACCGCGAAGCTAAAAATAAGCATCAGCGCCGAATACGCGTGAGCCTGCGCGAAATCGAGCGTCTCAGTCGCTTCGTAAATCGCAATGGAAGCGACCTTGGTCTGCTCGCTCACGCTGCCGCCGATCATTAGCACGACGCCAAACTCACCCATCGTGTGCGCGAAACAGATCACCAAGGCGCTAAGCAGGGAGTGGCGTATCGCGGGCAACGCGACGCGAAAAAGCTTGGAAAAATAGCTCTTATCTAGCGAATCGCACGCCCAAAAAAGCGAGCGCGGAAGCGAGCGAAAGCCCGAAACCAGCGGCGAAAACATAAACGGCAGCGAGTAGATACAGCTCGCGATCACGAGCCCGCTGAAATTAAATACGAGCCTAAGCCCGAAATGTTTGTCAAAAAACTCGCCCAGCACCGAATACGGCGATAGAAAAACGAGCAGGTAAAACCCTAGCACCGATGGCGGAAGCACTAGCGGAAGCGAGATGATCGATTCAATCACGCTTTTGCCTCGGAAATTTTTTCTCGCCATAAAAAACGCGAGCGGCACGCAGACGATAAACAACGCGAGCGTCGTCAAGCTGGCAAGCTTTAATGAAACGAGAAACGGCGTGTAATCGAGCCCCTTTAGAATTTCAAACATTTATCCTCCGAGCCGAGCCGCTGGGCCCAAACTATAAAATCTTAAAAGCCTAGCCCTACTTTAAAATTTAGAGGCAAAGCTAGATAGAATTTGTGCAAACCTCATAGTCATAAGGCTTTGCATAATAGAATTTTGAAAAATTCTGCGCAGACCTAGCTGCGCAAGAGCTTTAGCAAAATGAAATTTTAAAAATTCCATGCAAGCTAAACTGGGCGGAATTTTATAAATTGCTTGGCTAATAAATTTCTTCAAGCGTGCAAATTCCGTCAGGCATTTAAGCTCTACCCAAGCTGGTAAATTTTTAAGACCACGAATTTTGCTGAGCTAAATTTCAAAAAGCTTAGCTTAGCTTTAAAACTTGAGCGGGCAGGATTTATCTGAGCGCAAATTTCACGCAAGATAGGCTAAACGACGCCCTCCGAACGACCTAGCGAAATTTCATTGAGCCCGACAAGACGAAATTAAAATTTCGCATAAATGTAAAAAACCGGGTTAATGAAATCCTGTCATAGCTCATTAAGCAAGTTTAACGCGCAAGCTTCGAGCCGTTAGAGCTTTTAAAATTTCAAAGCCACAAAATCCAGGTGAAATTCTAAATCTGAAAATTTTAAGTTTACGCGAAGCTTCACATTAAATTTTTTACCAAAATCGCATGATAGAATTCGCGCAACTCCTGCCAAAAAAGTAAGCTAAAAGCCGCCAAATTTAAAAATAAACCCACCACGCCAATTAATAAATTCAAAAAAGGAATTTAACGGCGCCTGTCTGCGCAAAATCTAAAATTTAAAGCTTAATTTCCCCACGCTATCTAGTCTCGCGTTGCGGTTTTGCTCTAGCCTGCGTTTAAATTTTGTGTTTCATGAAAATCTAAGTGCGATGCGAATGAAATTTTAAAATCTCACCGTATTTTGCGGGCAAATCTAGCTAAAATTTCGCAAAATCCCTCGTCTAAATTCCATAAAAGCCTGTATTTAAATCTCTAATCTAGTTGAAGTTTCCTACTTAGGCGCACCTAAAAGCTTATCTGCAAGTTTAAATTTTACGCAGAGTGATATTAAAGGCTTTGGCACCCGCTTTGACCTCATCGCCTACTTGCAAGCCATCGGCTTCTGCATTGCTTAGCACCACTTCGCACAGCTGGCTTCCGATCGCTACGACAGCTACTTTGATCCCGTCGCGTGCTTGCAAATCAACAACCTTGCCCACGAACGAAAACTTCTGTGAGCCGCTAGTTTTAAGAAAAATTTCCTCCGGCGTACCGGTGCGGACGATCCTGCCGTCCTTCATCTCATAAACTCGCTTGCAAAGCCTATAGATCTCGCTTATGTCGTGGCTTACCAAAATCACGGTCTGATGAAACTGCTCGTGGATCTTTAGCAAATACTCTTGGATTTTTTCGCGCATCGTAAAATCAAGCGCCGAAAGCGGCTCGTCAAGTAGCAAAATTTCAGGCTCTTGCATCAGTGCGCGGGCAAGTGCCACGCGCTGTTTCTGCCCGCCACTAAGACCCTCGACGCCGGATTTCGCAAACTCACTAAGCTCTAAAATTTCAAGCAGCATCGCAGCTTTTTGCGGATCGTTTCTGGCAAAAAGTAGATTGCCCGTCACGCTCATATTCTCAAAAAGTGCGTAGTCTTGAAATAAAAAGCCGATTCTGCGCTTGCCCGCACTTAAGAATTCATTGCCTTCTTGTAGCACGCGATCGCCGTCTTTTATGCTACCACTATCTGCGCGCAAAAATCCAGCCAAAATGCGCAGCAGTGTAGTCTTACCGCTGCCGCTGCGCCCATATAGGCACACAAACGAGCCTTTGTTAATCTCTAAGCGAGCATCAATCGAGAAATCATCACTGATTTTTTTCTTACAATCAATCGTTATCATATTTTTCTATATATATCGCAGTGGCGCTAATGTATGCGAAAACCTCGTCGCCCTCGCGTAAAGCAAGCTCCTGCGCAGAATGCGCGCTAATGAGCACATCAAAGCTTATCTTGCCTTCAAACCTGAGCGTGCATAGAATTTCACCTAAGCTTAGGCTCATAATCTTGCCGTGAATTTCATTTTCGCTAGATACACCGCTTAGAGCTTCGCGAGATAAAAGCACATCGGTGCTTTTAAAGCCCACGTAAACTTCGCTGCCCGCCTTAAGCTCGCTACTTAGCTGCAGAAATACACCACGTAGCTTGATACCGCCCGCGATAAATCCTACTGAATGGATGCCGTCTTTTTGTAAAATTTCGTTGATTCTCGCTCTAATCATTAAAACTCGTATCCGTATTTAGCAAAGATCGCCCTGCCCTTATCGCTTAGGATAAAATCATAAAACGCCTTGGCTTCGGCATTGTCTTTGGCGTGATTTAGCACAACCATGCCTTGAGCTATCGGCTCGTAGAGTTTGGTATCGACTAAGACGAAATTTTCGCCCTCTTTGCAAGGCTTATCGTTGCAGCCGTCCTTCGCCATCTTAGGCGCATACATCGCGCTAGCCGCGATAAATCCGACGTCGGAAGCTTTAAGCGCTTGCGAAAGAGCCTCGCCGATCGATTTTGCCTCTACGATTTTGCCTTTAATCTCATCGTAAACTCCCGCTTTTTGGAAGGCCTGTACGCTTGCGGCACCGTAAGGAGCGGTCTTTGGATTTGCTATCGAAATCGTTTTGACGCTAGGGTCTTTTAAAACTTCAAGCCCCTTGCTAAGATCTATGCCGCGCACGCTAAACATCGCCACTTTGCCTTTGGCGTAAGTTTTGGCAGGCGCCGTCGCAAAGCCATCTTTATGCAGGTCGTCTGCAAATTTCATATCCGCCGCCATAAAAATATCAAACGGAGCGCCGTTTTTGATCTGCGTGCTAAGCGCACCGCTGGCGCCCAAGCTCACGTTTAGCGTGGTTTGCGGATGCAGCTTGGCAAATTCCGCCTTGATCTCGTCAAACGCATACGTCGTATTCGCAGCGGCTGCGACGCTGACCTCGCCTGCGCTAAGCGCGGCTGCGGTTAAAATTCCTAAAAGCACTGCTTTCAACTTCATTTTATGCCTTTCGCTTTGGCTCTCGCCGAGAATTGAATTCTATCTAAAATTTTAAATTTGCGCCTTAAATTTTAAAATTTTGCGCACCCAATTTCACCCTATTACGCGCCAATAATGATCTCGCTAGGCTCGATGATCGCCGCTACCTCATCTCCTACTCCTAGAGCCATCGCGGTGGCAGATTCTCGCGTGATGATCGCGGTGATGTTTTGGTGCGAGCTTGTGCCTAGACAGATCTCTGCGTTTACCGCGCCGATTTTGACCTCGCTAATCGTGCCCTTGATTTGATTCGCCGTACTAAGTTTTAGCTTCTCCGAGGCTCCTTTGGCAATGATGACGCTTGGAGCCTTAAATAAAAACAGCACATCCTTGCCCACCTTTAGCCCTAAATTTTTTTCGCTCTCTACGGTTACCGTCGCGCATAAAATTTCGCCACCTGCGAGTTTAGCCGTGATTTGAGAATTTACAGCGCCTGTTTGAACATCCGTAATCTCAACACTTAGCTGATTGCGCGCAGAAAGCTTCATACCGATCTTCTCTAAGCTTAAAAGGCTCTCTTCGGTGATCTCGTCAAGCTTTAAAATTTCACTCAAAAATGTCTCGCCCGCGTGGCTGATAGCATCATAAGCGCGAATCAGCTTGTGAGCGTAAGGGGTAAGCTCGGAGCCGCTATTTTTCTTTGTGCCTTGAGTGCGGACGATGAGGGGTTTTTTGCTCGCGTTGTTGATTAAATTTAGCGCGTCCCAGCCGTTTTTATACGACACTCCTACGATCTCTGCGGCCTTTGTAATACTTTTAGTCTCATCTACGGCCTTAAGCAGCTTAATGTGCTTGGCTAAAAGCGATGCTTTGTTGCCAAGCAGGAATTCCAAAGCAAATTTTGCGTCCATTTTCATCCTTTCTTATTTACTTTCACGTGATTTTATAATATATCCTCTGATATATTTCTTAAAGAGCTGCAGGCTTTATTCTGCGATATAAAGAGGGAAATTCTATATGAAATTTTACCTTTATTGACAAAATTTCTTTAAACTTGTAAAATCGCCACTTTGATTTATAAAGAAGGGTCACAATTTGAAATTTATAAAAATTATATTCTTAGCCGCTGCATTGGCATTTTGCGGTTGCTCGCAAAAGCAAGACGTAGCGCCTAGCGATACGGATGGTTTTGACGAGGAGTTTGCCAAGCGCGAGGTTTTCGATCCGCTTAGCGGCTATAACCGCGTTATGACGAGCTTCAACGACGTATTTTACTCATACATATTAACCCCTGTAGCCAGCGGCTACGATTACGTAATGCCCGATCCGATCCAGGGCGCGTTTTCAAATTTTTTCTATAATATTTTATATCCGATGAGGCTCGTAAACAACCTGCTGCAGGGTAAATTTGAAAATTCTTGGGACGAGACGAAACGGTTTTTGATCAATTCGACCGTTGGCTTCGGCGGGCTTAATGATATGGCAGGCAAATACTACGGAATTCCGCGCCACGACGAGGATTTCGGGCAAACGCTCGGATATTGGGGCGTTCCGGCAGGCCCACATATCGTCTGGCCGATTTTGGGACAGAGCAATCTACGCGATACAGCGGGACTTGTCGGAGATTATTTTTCAAACCCGATAAATTATATTAAAGATGGCACGGTGCGAAACTTCGTCAACGGATTTAGAATATTTAACGACTACTCGCGCGATCCGAAATTTTATGAAAAAATGACCAAAGATGCGGTAGATCTATATCCATTTTTACGCGATGCTTACGAGCAAAATCGCGAGAAACTAATAAAGGAATAACAATGAAAATTTTAAAAGTTCTAGCGCTTTGCGGAGCGCTTTTGATTTCGGCGCACGCTATTAGCGATGCGGATATCGAGCCGGTGATGAGCCAAAAGGTCGCCGAGGCCGTAAGCATCATGCGAAGCAATACTCCCAAAGACGCAAAACCCGTAAAAATTTTTGCACTTTTTGACGGCTATTTTGATTATAAGATGATGGCAAAGCTTTCACTTGCGAAGCATTACGCTAGCCTTAGCCCCGCGCAGATCGCGGAATTTAATAAGGCCTTTGAAGCGCATCTAAAGCGCTCCTTTATCGAAAAGCTTTCGCTTTATACCGATCAGGATATGAAGGTGCTTAGTAAACAAAGCCCGAGCGATAA
The DNA here is from genome assembly GCF_938018035.1 of uncultured Campylobacter sp. Taxonomy (GTDB): domain Bacteria; phylum Campylobacterota; class Campylobacteria; order Campylobacterales; family Campylobacteraceae; genus Campylobacter_B. Next base: position 9,710 of record NZ_CALIJF010000026.1, read on the forward strand.
GCGCCGCGTGCTAAAAACGCAGGTCATCGGCGAGCAGAAAAACTACGACATAGATTTTAAATTTTATCCTAACGGCTCTGATTGGCGCATCTACGATGTCGATATCGTGGGCGTTAGCCTAATTCAAACCTACCGCTCGCAGCTAGGCGACGTAACGCAAAGCTTGGGCTTTGACGAGCTTATAAAGCGGCTAAATTCTACCGTCATCAATAGCGGCGAATAGCAGCGCGCCTAAAAGAGCGGTATTTGAAAAAAATTTTTCGCTTAATCGTCGCGTTTCCGAAAATCACGCTCGCGCTGTTTACGGCGCTGGCGCTCTTTTTCGGATATTACTCCACAAAGCTCGAGATCGACGCTTCGAGCCAGACGCTTCTACTAGATAATGACAAAGACCTTCAAATTTGGCGCGAAGTATCCAAGCGCTACGAAACGCCGAATTTCTTGGTGCTTGCATACACTCCCGCGGGCGATCTTTTAGCGCCCGAGACGATCCACAAAATAGAGCAGATGGATGCGGCTTTTTCCAAGCTTGATTTCGTCGCTAGCGTCACGGACATCACGAACGTACCGCTTTTGCTAAACAAAGGTGGCGGCATGAGCGAGCTGCTTAAACACATACCCGCCCTTGCGGATGCGGACGTAAATTTAACCGCGGCTAGGCGCGAGTTTGCCACAAGCCCCTTTTACGCATCAAATTTAGTAAGCGCCGATTTTCGCACTACCGCAATTTTGATAAATTTAAAGCCTCAGACCCGCTACGAGGAGCTTTTGCGCCTAAGAGACGGAGCTAAAAGCGCTCTAGAGCAAGCAGAGCATGAGGCCAACCACTCGGGGGCTCAAATTTCACAGCTTAAAGACGCGCTTAAAGTTGCAGAGCAAAATTTTAAATCCTACCGCGACGAACTGCGCGAAAAGGATCACCGAGATATTGTGGCTTTGCGCGCGCTGATCGCGGGCTTTGAGAAGGAATTTGCGGGCGACCGATTGTTTTTGGGCGGACTGAAT
>NZ_CALIJF010000027.1 GCF_938018035.1 uncultured Campylobacter sp.
GCTCGCGAAAAGGGCGCTCTTGTAGTGATGAACGACGAGATCCACGCCGCGCGCGAGGTTACGAAAACAAATACGACCAATGTCGCTACTTTTACTTCGCCAAATTCCGGTAAGATCGGCACCGTGAATTACGGAGTCGTAAATTTCTATATGGCGCCGCTTCGCAAACACACGATAAGTAGCGATTTTAATATCAAAGATATCAAGGCTCTGCCGCGTGTCGATATTATCTACGCACATCCGCAAGACGTGGGTGATTTCGTAGAGACTGCCGTACAAAATGGCGCTAAGGGTATTGTAGTCGCCGGCATGGGAAATGGAAATTTGTACCCCGATACGGAGGCTGCGCTTGCAAAAGCTAGCGAAGCGGGCGTGATAGTTGTGCGCTCAAGCCGCACGGGCAGCGGCTCAACTAGCGTAGGCTCAGAGGTGGACGACGCAAAACTTGGCTTTCTAACCGCCGATAATCTAAATCCGCAAAAGGCGCGCGTGCTGCTGATGCTGGCTCTTAGCAAAACGAGCGATAAAGCGAAAATACAGAGCTTTTTTGCGACACATTAACACAGAAACCCCGCGCGGGTAGAATCTCGGCGCGGGGTTTTAAAACAAAATTTCAGCGCGAAATTTTAAAAAAAGCAAGGTACAGGATTTTGATACGAGCCCAAAAGTGGAATTTTAAAGCAAAGCGCGGAATTCTAGCGTTTAAAGCGTAGAATTCTAGTCGTAAAATTAAGTATAAATTTTAAAGAATTCAAAATCATTTTACGTTCTTGCGGCAAAATTTCGTGTTTCGCTTGCGAAGTTCGAGCTTAAAATGAACGAGGCAAATCGCAGCCTATAAATCCTTAAAATCAGTCCGCAAATTCTGTCGTAAATTTCGCTTTGCACTTCTTAAAAGTCCCGCAAAAATCCATTTAAAGAAACAATTATAAAAATTTAGCTAAAATTTCGCAAATTTTTTCAGGAGAAATTTATGACAAAAGCAGAAATCAAAGAGTTAATGGACTTTTTCGGTGAGAAGCAGGGCATTAACGAGCTAAAAATTAAAGATAAAGATTTTGAAATCGAGATAAAAAAATATGGCCCATGCGGCGGGAGCATGTCTCAGCTTGCCGCACCCGCACCTGCCCCGCAGCTTGCTGCGCCTGCGGTAAATGTGCTCGTGGGCGATAAGCCCGCCTCAAAAGGCGCGATGGATACGATCGACAGCCCGATGGTAGGTACTTTTTATAAAGCGCCAAGTCCCGGTGCGGCAGAGTTCGTAAGCGTAGGTCAGGTCGTGCATAAGGGCGATACGATCGGCATCATCGAAGCGATGAAGATTATGAACGAGATCGAAGCGGAATTCGACTGCCGCATCAAAAAAGCTCTCGTCGAAGACGGACAACCCGTCGAATACGCTATGGCGCTGTTTGAGGTCGAGAAGCTATGAGGGAGCTTAAGAAAATTCTAATCGCAAATCGCGGCGAGATAGCGCTTAGAGCGCTTCGCACGATCCAAGAGATGGGCAAGCAAGCTATCGTCGTGCACTCTACCGCCGATCAGGACGCGCTTTACGTGAAATACGCCGACGCGTCGGT
>NZ_CALIJF010000028.1 GCF_938018035.1 uncultured Campylobacter sp.
AGCTGAATATTATACTAATAGTAAGCTTTTTATAAGGCGTGTAGGAAAAAATTTAGAATGCGTTTTTGACGATAATGGATTTTTTTCCACCCATGTATTGTATGTTGGCATACAAAAAGACAGTTCATTTGGATTAAAGGCAATAATGTGTATTTTGAACTCCACTCTTTTTAACTACCTTTATCAAACATTATTTCCAGCAAAAGGTGATATTTTTCCTGAAATTAGAATAGGTAATCTAAGAAGCTTGCCAATAAATAATAATATAAAAAAGAAGTCCAACGAACTTGAAAGCCTAGGAGAAAAGCTGATGGTTTTGTATTCTAGGCTTGATCAAGAACTTCACAAATTTTATAGTTCTCTAGAACTTGATAATATTTCAAATAAGATTAAAAAATTTTATACTATAAATTTTGATGAGTTTATAAAAGAACTTCAAAAAAGTAAAAAGATTAATTTCAAAAATAAACTAGAAGAAAGAAATTTCAAAGAGCAGTGGCAAGGACTTTTTGAGCGTGATAAAACAATAGCAATAAATTTAGAAAAACAGATATTGCAAATGCAAGCTAATATAGATGAAATAATATTTGATAGTTTTGAACTAGACAAAGATGAAAGAGAGTATATTTTAAATGGTAAATAATACAAATATTGATGATATTATAAAATATATATCTGTCCTAGAACACCAAATAACTTTTAATGTAATTGAGATCCAAACCTCAATAGGCATTTTTAATGTCTTAAAGGTTAATTTTGATTTTAATTCAATTTTAAAATCGATAGTTCAATCATTGATAAAAAGCGAATATACAATGGATGCTAATCAAAATACTTCATCTAGACTGAGATCAAAAAAATTCGATAAGCAGCTAGAAGGTATACTTGGAGAGATAGCAGTAGCTTTATATTTAAAACAGTTCATATCTTGCAAGGAAAAAGGCGGTTGCCCTATTGATGTCATAAGATATGATGATGTTAGACAAGATGGGTTTAAAAGTGGTAAGGGGGAATTTGATATTAAAATTGTAACAAAATCTTTTAAGGAATTCAGATTGGAAATCAGGACATCTGTTAACTATAAATATCCATTAAACGAGGATACACTTAAAAGACTAGATACTATATGCGGGTACACAAATTATAAAAAACAAAACGAGTTAGGTTCTGATTTCTACATAAGGCCACTATTCCAGGTTAAAAACTATGATTTAAATCTTAATCTGGATCATATTCATATATTAGACATGATATTAGATAAAAAAATTGAACTATATATCACTGGTGGAGTAGACCAACAGGTGATTCTAGAAAAGGGAAAAATAAAAACAATGGGGCAAAACAATACTAAATATAACACAGTTGCCATTATTGATGGCTATGATATAAAAACATTAACCAAAACAATTCGGGCTATTATATGTAAAGATGGCTAATCAAGTTTCAAATAATATTAATTTATGCTTAATTAGCGGGTGCGTTTGCTACATAATATCGAAAATTTCGACGCCGCCGTAGTGCCAAAATGCCTTCGGCGCGAGGTATTCGCCGCCTAAAACGGCTAAGCTTAGCTTAAAATATTGCGGAGAAAATTCCGTGATTTTTGAAATTTCCTGCTCGAGTAGCGTCGTACAGTAGAGGTTCGCTTCGCCGCGAGGTCTTAGCGTAAAACTCTCGCCGACGCGCCTAAGTAAAGAAGCGGCGAGGCGCGCCTTTTGTTCTTCACTTAAAAATTTCATCCGCACCGCGCCAAAGTCTCGCGCATGCGCCAAGAACTCCTGCATCGAAACGGCCGCCACGCCGTCTTGCTCGCCTTCGCCCGTTACGGCATGCACCACCAAAAGCGGGCGCTCGCGCACGATCATGCCTACGTGCGAGTATTTAAAATCCGTCGCGGTCGCGATTATGCGGCTGTCGGTGACGTCGCCTAGGCGAAAGACGAGATCGCCCGTGCGTAGGTTTGATAAAATTTCATCCGGTACCCGTAGCGGCTCTTTTGCCGTAGGCGCGCGCGTTAGCGTCCAAAGCTCGCCGAGTCCGCCCAGGGCAAAGATCAGGCAGACGAGAAGCTTTTTGGCTAAAGCGCAACCTTCCATTTGCCGTCTTTTTTGACGAGTTTAACGCTCTCGGTGCGGTTTGTGCCGTTTTTAAAAGACACGGTGACCTTCACGAGCGCCGATTTCTCGTCGCTATTTTGCAGCTCGCCCGAGACGCCTTTTAGCCCGTCGCGCTTGGAGGCCTCCTCCTTGCCGGCACCCGCCATTTGCATTAGTTTGCCGTTTATCATCTGCATAGAGCCGTCGTCCGATCTGTCCTTATCGGGTATGTCGATGATATCAACCAAAGTCTTGGAGTCGCCCTCGTATAGGGCTCTGACGAAGTCCTCGGCCACGCCTTTCGGGTCGCTGCCGCAGCCCGCTAAAACGAATATAGCAATGAGCGCGAGTAGGAATTTTTTCATAAGCTCTCCTCGTAGAAATTTTAAAATTTTATATACAAACAATAAATATTTTTCAAATTCAGATCTTTCTGCTCGGGGGAATTTATACCGCGTTTTGATTTGCGAAAGGGGTATTCGGTCGTGCTTTTGCTGAATTAAAATAGAATTTTGCATTCGAAGGAAAGCTCGTCTTGCCTCGATAAAATTTTATCTTGCCAAAGCGAAATTTTATGGCAGTTTCTGCGAACCGTGCCTTGCGGCACACCACTCAAACGGCGCCCAAACTCATTCGGTAGCGCGCGAGGCAATCTTTACTTGTCGGAACTGAAATTTAGCCGTATTTTGCGGCTAAAATTTTAAAATTTAAATGTCGCTTTCGTGGGATTGCTCGCTTGCGATTTAGCTTTTTGCTGCGACGCTCGCGAAATTATAAACAAATTTTATCTAAATGGGGCTATAATTCAGCAATTTTTCTAAAGGAAAATCATGGAAACTTGGGCGGCTTGGGCGCTTGCATCAGCACTCTTTGCGGCGCTGACCGCGATATTTGCAAAAATCGGGCTT
>NZ_CALIJF010000029.1 GCF_938018035.1 uncultured Campylobacter sp.
CTTCTCTCACTAGCGCTCCATTGGCGTCATGAAACTGTCTAACCTCCTTTACCTCGTTACTTTGCCCCTCTATATCGCCATCGCAACCGTATATAAAAACTAGTAGGCAAGAAATGATCATAAATTTCTTCATTTTCTACTCCTGTGAAAATTTTTGATTAGAATTATATTAAATATAATATAAATATAAACTTATAAAGCATAATATTTATTCTTTATAATCTTAAAAAGAGTAAATATTATGCTGTTGGAAATTTAACCTCTTTTTTATAGTCTATAATTTAAAAAATGGGGCGAAAATGACAAAAAGAGATATAGCCGGATATTTGGGCGTCGATGTGCAAACGCTTAGGAACTGGAAAAAGACGCGACCTAATTTATATCGCGTTATCATGCAAGGTCTTGCGATAGACGATGCCACCGAATATATGCGCAAAAGCTACGAAAAGCTTTTAGAATTTTCAAACGAAACTAAAGATAAAAATACGAAAGCTCTTTAATCTTATTGACGTTGTGTTGCTCGTTTGCACAGCATTCTTAAAATTTTGGCTTTAATACTATAAAATTCCTTAATTTACCTGTCACAAATTTAAATTTCGATACAATCGCTTTTTAAAATTTTGCGCCGAGTGCGCGCAAGAAGCTAAATTTAAAGGATCAAGATGGAATTTCAAATAGACGCCGCGGACGGCGCGGCGCGCGCCTGCACGATCCGCACGGCGCATAGCGCGATCCGCACCCCCGTTTTTATGCCGGTCGGCACCGTGGGCGCGGTCAAAGCGCTCGATGCGACGGACGTAGAGCAGCTCCTGGGTGCGCAGATCATCCTCGCCAACACCTATCACATGTATCTGCGACCGGGCTCGCGGGTAGTGGCGGGCTTCGGCGGGCTGCACGGATTTACGAAATTTCCCCGCAGCTTTCTGACTGACAGCGGCGGCTTTCAGGCTTTTAGCTTGCGTGCAAACACCAAAAACGACGAGGGCGGCATAAAATTTAAAAGCCATATCGACGGCAGTATGCATTATTTCACGCCGCGCTCGGTGCTAGATACGCAGTATGAGCTAAACTCCGATATTATGATGATTTTAGATGACTTGGTGGAGCTGCCGCGCGATCCTGGCGCATTGAGCTGCGATGATAGATCGCGGCTTAAAAAGCGTATCGATCTAAGCGTTGCGCGCACGATAAAATGGGCTCGCGAAGCGATAGATTATCACGAGACCATGAAATCTCGCGGCCTGCACGCTCATCAAAACATCTTCGGTATCATACAAGGCGGCACCGACCCACAGGCGCGCAAATTTTGCGCCGAAGCGCTGTGCGAGATGAGCTTCGACGGGCTTGCGATCGGAGGGCTTAGCGTGGGCGAGAAAAACGAGCTGATGTACGACACGGTAGAGGCTATGATGCCATACGTCGATGCGGCGCGCCCTCGATATTTGATGGGGGTCGGTACGCCCGAGGATCTCGTCGAAAACGTCGCTCGCGGCGTGGATATGTTCGACTGCGTGATGCCCACGCGCAACGCCCGCAACGGTACGCTATTTGCGAGCTTCGGCAAGATTAGCATCAAAAACGCGGGCTTTATCAGCGATCACGATCCGATCGATCCGCACTGCGACTGCTACACGTGCAAGCGCTTCAGCCGCGGCTATCTAAATCATCTATTTCGCGCGCGCGAGCTTAGCTTTTACCGCCTCGCTAGCATTCACAATCTACACTTCTACCTGCGCCTTGCCGCGGATATGAGAGAGGCGATCGTGCACGGGCGGTTTGCCGAGTTTAGGCGGGAATTCTACGCCGCACAAAATGGGGCGCGAGATTAAATTTCAGCAGGCGAGGGCGTTTAAATTTGACGTGCTAGTCAAATTTTACGCCGTGGCTGCGGCGAAGGCGCGGAATTTTAATACGGCGCGCGGACGGCTAAATTTAAACGTGACAAAATTTGGGCAGTGAAATTTTAAGAGCTGCGTAGCGTGGAGCTTGTAGCTTTAAATTTGATTTGAATTCTGAGCTTAGGCTTTCGTATCGATTAGAATTTTATTTCGGCAAAATTTTATTATGATATAGCTATGTCTTGGAATTTCGCCGTAGAATGCGATGTGAAATTTGGCTTTGAATTTTGCGCTGAATTGCGTGGATAAAATTCTGCGTCGATATGTGCTGAGCGCGCGAGATTTAAAGATGGAATTTAGCGGTAGGATTTTACAGACGCGATGTAAAATTGCTATGGCTTTTGTCAAATAAAAGGGGGACATTGCATCGAAATTCGCAGGCATTAGTGTTATTTTTGTAAGCCGTGCGTTACGCGTATAAAAGACATATATTGCTTTAGGGCGTGCGATCTGCGCCTACAATTGCGGAATTTTATTGCGATAAAATTTCAATGCGGTAGAATTTTACTTTGATAAAGTTCAAATTTCCGCTAAATTCTGTCGTCGTGCTAAATTTTGCGATGAAATTTTGAGCAGAATTCTATCATAGTAGAAAATTTCATCGTAACTAAATCTGCGGCAAAATTTTGTAAAATTATTTTTTGATCCGCCTTAGCATACAAAATCCAAGGAAATAAAGCGGCGACATAACGATAAAAATTATGATGTACCTCCACGCCGTGCTCGCAAAAAATAGCCCCGTAAGCTCCATAAATTTCATCGACGCGCCAGTATAGCGGTCGCCGATGCCGATGAAAATAATAGCTGCGAACTCCACGAGCAGCGCAGGAGCAAATAGGATCGAGCCTGCGGTTTTGAAAAACATAAACGCAAACGCCTTGAACTTATAATAAAACGAAATTAGCCCAAATCCGATCACGCCGCAGATGAAAATCTGCTCGAACTCATCCAACCCCAGGCTCTTATCCTGCAGGATCGTAGAGATGACGCACAAGATGATAAAGACGTTGTAATTCGCCATTTGACGCATTGGGTATTGATCGTGCGTCGCTATGGAGAGCAGGTTTATCGCGCGGTTAAGCGGCAGCAGATAAAATAGCGCAAAACTAAGGAAAATCAGCAGATCCATCACCATATAAACCGTGTCTTGATTGACATAAGCTTCGATCTGCGAAAAAGATAGAAATATGCTTGCGATTTGCGAACGGAATATCAAAATAATGACTATCGGCACTATGGGCAGGATTATGGATTTAAGCCCTTCCTTGCGGATAGATGAAGTATAAATTTTACTCTCGACGCTTTGCGTAGTGCGCAGATCGTCTGTTTGGACGAACTCAAATCCAAAGAATTTCGGTTTTTTTGCACTCGTAGGCTTGGCTTTGCGGTTAAATTTAAATTTATTAAATTTTTTTGCGACCTTCGCTTCTTTTACGGCGGATTTATCCTCTGCGATATTTTCGGTGGAGCTTTGAAAGGATGGCGCTTCGGATACATTGTTTTCTGCGGAATTCTTATCACCAAAAATTTCATCGTTTTGCTTTGCAGATTCTTTTGGCTGTGGGGCTACTTTTTGCGTTACGCGATCTTTGGATTTAGAGCCCTCGACGCGCTTTATATTTATCGCACTGGATGCTAGCGTGTCGAAGCTTACCTCATCGCCGTCGGTTAGGCTAGGATCGCGTTCGCCAAGCATTTCGTAGCTATACTCGACCCCGCCCGTGGCGACTATGACATTTTCACCTCTGATAAATCCGATAAGTCTCATATACTAACATTCCCCGATTTTTTAATGAGAAATATTAGTCAAAATGAACTTAAAAAACGATTATTCTACGGTGACGCTTTTGGCTAAATTTCGCGGCATATCCACGTCGTTGCCAAGTCTGACGGAGATCTCAAGAGCTAGAATTTGTAAAATTATCATCATCTCAAAAAACTCGCTCATCGCGTGGCTTTGCTCGCTCGTTTTGATAAAATCATCCGCGATCTCTGGCTCTTCCGGGCTGATGGCTAAAATATACGCATCGCGCGCGGCAAGCTCTTCGACATTGCTTTTCGTTTTTTCGTAGAGCAAATGCTTTGGCATCAGCGCAACCGTAAAGAGATTAGAATCGGCAAGAGCGATCGGTCCGTGCTTCATCTCGCCGCTCGGATAGCCCTCGGCGTGCAGATAGGAGATCTCTTTGAGCTTGAGCGCGCCCTCAAGAGCGAGCGGATAGAAAATATCGCGCCCGATAAAGAAAAAGCCGTGTCCGTGCAGATAGTGCTTGCTCATGCGGTAAATTTTATCCTGCAAGCCGTCTTTGATCTTTAAAATTTGCGGGATATGAAGCATCGCCGAAATTTCAGCGGAATTCATGCGCGCCGAGATGACTTCGCGCAGATTTGCAAGATACACCACAAACATCCATAGCACCATAACCTGCGTCGCAAAAGCCTTCGTGGAGGCTACGCCCTTTTCGATGCCTGCGCGGGTGAGGATCACGCTGCCTGCCATGCGCACGATCGAGCTGTTATCGACGTTGCAGATCGCAAGCGTCCTAAGACCGGCTTTTTTAGCGATATGCAGCGCCTCTAATGTATCGGCGGTCTCGCCACTTTGCGAGATCACGATAAATAAGGAATTTTTGTTTAAAAATGGTTCTTTATAGCGGAATTCGCTGGCGACTTCCACTTTCGTGCGGATTTTAGCGATGCGCTCGAAAAGATACGAGCTTACGAGCGCGGCGTGATAGCTCGTGCCGCAGGCGCATAGCACGACCTCGTCGATACCCTCAAACATCGCCGCATCAAGCTCGTCAAATTTTATCTTGCCGCCCTTTATTACGCGCCCCATCATCGCTTCGGTTACGACTTGCGCTTGCTCGTAAATTTCTTTTTCCATAAAAAATCTAAAGCCCTCTTTTTGCGCATAGCCTTTATCTTTCGGAAGCTCACTAAAGGCGCAATTATGCGGTTTAGAGTTTTTAAAAACGTCGATTTGCCCGAGCTTGGCGACGCCGTAAATTTGATCGTCCAGATACGCAGCCGTATTCGCAAGCCCGATGAGCGGAGCGTCCGAGGAGCTAAAGAAAATTTCGTTTTTATCGTTTTTTGCGACGATCAGCGGAGCTGCGTTTTTAGCAAAGAAAATTTCTCCGGGTGCTGCCTTGGTGATTAAAAGCGTAGCGTATGCGCCTTTTAGTCGTTTAATTGTAGCTTCATATGCCTTAAATGCGTCGTTACTAGCCTTGAAATTTTTTTCAAAAAGATGCACGATTACTTCGGTATCGGTCTGGCTTAAAAATTTCACGCCGTCCGCTTCGAGCTCGTCCTTTAGCTCGATGTAGTTTTCGATGATGCCGTTATGCACGACGAAGCTAAAATCTCCAAAATGCGGATGCGCGTTAAGCTCGGTGGGCTTTCCGTGCGTCGCCCAGCGAGTATGCCCGATCGCAACGCCAAAGCCTTGCGAAGTGAAATCTTTCATCTTTTCTTCGAGATTATTTAGCTTGCCGACCGCTTTGAAATACTTTATATTCGCACTCTCGTCCATCACGGCAAGGCCCGCGCTGTCGTATCCGCGATACTCGAGTTCTTTCAGTCCGTTTATTATGATTTTTTTCTTTTCGGCATTTCCTATGTAGCCTACGATTCCACACATTTTGCTTTCCTTGTTTAAAATTTGGCGCCCATTTTACTACGCTATTTTAAATTAACGAAATTCGGCTCTAAATTTAGTCCGCTTATCCGTTTTGTAAGCAAAAAATTATATAATTAGCACAAAATTTGGCTTGGGAAATCGATGGAAATTTTAGAAAAACTACAAAGCGGCGAGAGACTAAATTACGAAGACGGCGTGAAATTATGGGATTTGGATCTTTTCGATCTGGGCAAATTCGCCTTTGCTATTCGCAAAGAAAAAAACGGCAAAAACGTCTATTTCAACGCAAATCGTCATATCAATCCTTCGAATTTATGCGCAGATACCTGTAAATTTTGCGCATTTTCGGCGCACCGCAAGAACGAAAACGCTTACACGATGAGCGATGATGAGATCATGCGTATCGTGGACGAGACCGTAGCGCGCGGCACGAAGGAGATTCATATCGTAAGCTCGCACAATCCGTTCGTTACGCCGCAGCAATATTTGGGAATTTTCAAAGCGATAAAGCAAAAATATCCGCTTGTGCATATCAAGGCGATGACCGCGGCGGAGATCGATTACTGGCGGCGAAAGTGGAAGATGAGCTACGAAGAGACGATAGAGCTGATGATGCAAAGCGGCGTGGATTCGATGCCCGGGGGCGGCGCCGAAATTTTTGACGAGCAGATCAGGGATCAAATTTGCAAAGGCAAGGTCTCAAGCGAGCAGTGGCTACGTATCCACTCGCTGTGGCATGCGCGCGGGCGTCAGAGCAACGCCACGATGCTCTTTGGACATATCGAAAGCCGCGCTCACCGCATCGATCACATCTTGCGCATCCGCGCGCTGCAAGATGAGAGCCTCTCTCGCGCTAACGGCGGCGGTTTCAACGCCTTCATCCCGCTCGTGTATCAGCGCGAGAACAACTACCTGGACGTGAAGGGCTTTTTGGGCTCGGTCGAAATTTTAAAAACGATCGCAATTAGTAGAATTCTGCTTGATAACGTCACGCACATAAAGGCTTACTGGGCGACCTCGACGTTAAGCTTAGCCCTTGTAGCGCAGGATTTTGGCGCGGACGATCTTGACGGCACGATCGAGAACGAAAGCATTCAAAGCAGCGCCGGCGCCGGCAGCAAAAAAGGGCAGAGCAAGCGCGATTTTATCGATATGATCGGCACCGCAGGCTTTGTGCCGGTCGAGCGCGATAGTTTGTATAATCAGATCGAAATTTACGAATAAATTCTAAAGGAGGAGCAAGTGGAGAAATTCTTTCATCTCGCCGCGGCAAAAACGTCGGTAAGGCAGGAGCTTATCGCAGGGCTTACTACGTTTTTGGCGATGATTTACATCGTGCCGGTAAACGCTAACATTATGAGCATCGCAGGCATGCCGTTTGATGCGCTGGTTACGGCAACCGCGCTTATTACGATAATCGCGACATTATTTAACGGGCTTTTTGCAAATACCCCCGTAGCGCTTAGCGTCGGCATGGGGCTAAATGCGTATTTTACCTTTGCGTTGTGCGTGGATGCGAAGATGCCGTGGCAGAGCGCACTTGGCATCGTAGCGATAAGCGGGGCACTTTTTACCGTGCTTTCGTTTACCAATTTTCGCGTTTGGGTTATCAAATCTATCCCGCTTGATCTGCGTCGCGCCATAAGTGCGGGTATCGGGGCTTTCATCTGCTTTATCGGACTTAAACAGATGGGCGTCATCGCGCCTAGTCAGGCGACGCTAGTAACTTTAGGAAATTTAAAAGATCTAAACGTTTTACTTGGAATTTTAGGCTTAGCGGTCGTGCTGGTGCTTTTCGTACTTAGAATCAAGGCGGCGTTTATCTTAAGCATTTTGATTACTTCGTGCGTTGCGTGGGTGGCTGGAATTTCGCCCGCACCTCATGGCATAGTAAGCGCGCCAAGCGGCATAACGCCGATATTTGCTAAGCTAGATATCCCCGGAGCGCTAAAGCTTGCGTTCGTGCCTTTTATAATTACATTTTTCGTTACGCATCTATTCGATAGCATCGGTACTCTAACCGGCGTGGGAAACCGCGCGGGACTTTTTGGAGAGAATAGCAAAGACGGCATGAAAAAACTATCTAGAAATTTAACCTCCGATGCGATAGGAAGCGTTGCAGGCGCTGTTATAGGAACGAGCACGGTCACTGCATTTGCCGAAAGCGCCAGCGGCGTGGAGGCGGGCGGCCGCACGGGGCTAACGGCGGTATTTTGCGCTATATTTTTCGTGCTGACGCTGTTTATGTTGCCGCTATTTAAGGCAATCCCCGCAAATGCAATCTATCCGATCCTCGTAATGGTCGGGGTTTTGATGTTTAGCGAGCTTGGCAAGATCGATTATAGCGACGCTGGAATTTTAATCCCTGCGTTTTTCATAGTGTTTTTGATGCCTTTTACCTACTCGATCACCAACGGCTTAAGCTTCGGCTTTATTGCTTATATCGTAGTTAGACTCGCTCAGCGCAGGATAAAAGATTTAAATTTCGGCGTTTTGACGCTTGGCGCGATTAGCGTTTTAGTATTTTTAATGCATTAAATTTTAAGGAAAGATATGAGATTTTATAGTTTTGACGAGATGGATCGCGACGCAAGAGTTATAGCAAAGCAGGTTAGGGACGAATTTATGCCCGATGCAATCGTGGCGATCGCTAGAGGCGGGCTCACATTCGGTCACGCGCTAGCCAATGCGCTTGATATGCGGACGATATTTTCGATAAATTCCATCCACTACGCAGACACCAAAAAGCTCGACACCATCGACGTTTTCAACGTGCCCGATCTGGAGCTTTACAAGCGCGTACTTCTGGTGGACGATATCATCGACAGCGGCGACAGTATGGTCGAGATCAAGCGCGTGCTGCTGGAGAAATTCCCGCAAATAGAGCTTAAAACCGCGGTGATTTTTTACAAACCCAAGGCGCTTATCCAGCCCGATTTTAAAATTTCAAAGACGGATGAGTGGATAAATTTCTTTTGGGAAAATTATACGATAGAGGAATGAAGCGGCGCGCGGTTAAATTTAGCGGCTAAATTTTAAATGATTCGGCGGCTTAAATTTTATAAATTTCGGTCGTAAAATTTAGGTCGTAAATTTAAAGCGCCCGCAGCAAGGATGAGAGTGAAGAAGCTTTATCAAAACGAAATTTTCGTAATCTCTATAATGTGCCTGTTTCAGGGCATATTTCTGCTTTATGCAATCTCAAATTTAAGCATCAGCTACTACGAGGCCGAAATTTTTTATGAGAAAAAATCCCTCGTTTCGCTAATCGCAAATTTAAGCTGCGAAATTTTCGGGCGCAACGACTACGCCTTGCGCGTGCCGTTTATTTTGATCCACTTCGCAAACGCCGCGATGATCTATAAAATTTCAAAATTTATTCTAAAGCGTCGCTTCGATAGAGTAGTCGCTACGGCGCTATTTATGGCGCTTCCTGCATCGATGAGTAGCGCGATCTTGCTAAATCCCGCGGGCATCATCGTTTTTTTCACGCTGCTGGCGATCTATTTTGCAAAGAGCGAATACAATATCGCGCTTTTCGTGCTTCTGTCCGTTTGTGCCCTGATCGACCGAGCGTTTTTTATGCTCTACGTAGGCTTTGGAATTTGGGCGCTTTATACGCGCAAAAAGGAGCTTTTGCTACTTTGCATAGCGCTATTTAGCTTCAGCGTGATCTTTTACGACGTAAGCTCGGAGGGCAAGCCGAAGGGATATTTTTTAGATACCGTGGGCGTTTTTGCGGGCGCGTTTTCGCCTTTAGTGTTTTTATTTTTCATCTACACGATCTATAGAATTTGGATCAAAGAGGAAAAAAGCCTGCTGTGGTTCATCGCTACAAGTGCGCTTTGTCTGACGATGCTTTTTTCTCTAAGACAGCGCGTGCCACTTGAGATGATGCTGCCGTATTGCGTCATCGCTACGCCTTTGATCATTCGGGTTTTGTTTAACTCATACCGCGTTAGATTGCCTAAATTTCGCACCTTTCACAAGATCGCTGTGGGTGTGACGCTGGTAAGCTTAGCGGTGAGCTATTTTGCTGTGATTTTTAGCGATGTGATGTATGAGGCGATGTTCGCAAACAAACCGCAGCGGCATTTTATCTATAAATTCGACGTAGCTAGGCAGCTGGCAAGTGAGTTAAAAAATCGCGGAGTAAAAAGCGTAAGCTGCGAAGACGAGAGGCTCTGCCTGCGCCTAAAATTTTACGGACTGCCTAGCGGAGACAGCGCTTTTATCTATGCGGATAAGCCGGAATATGTCTCGGATCATAAAAATTCGATACAAAATATAGATATTTACAAGCGAAGCGTGCGAATTGCGAAATTTTATGTTAAAATATAAACAAAATTTTTATGAAAGGTAAAAATTATGAAAAAAGCATTTACTATGATAGAGCTGATTTTCATCATCGTGGTGGTTGGAATTCTAGCGGCGGTGGCGGTGCCTCAAATCAATCGAAACAGTTTGGTGGAGGCGGCGGATCAAGTCGCTGCTCATATTCGTTACACGCAGCAGCTTGCGATGAACGATAATAAATTCGATCCCGGCGATCCGAATTGGTTTAAAAAACTTTGGAGAATTCAATTTAGTTATACCAACGCCAAAGGAAGTGCGGAGGGCTGGACTTACACGGTGTATTATGATAGCACTATGAGCGGTAATCCTAACGGTAGTGCGGATCTGTCTGATCTATCAAGAGTCGATTTTGCCATAGATCCACAAAATCCAAATAAAATTTTGAGTGCCGGCTTTCAAAATCAGGCGATGAATAGAAATGCCGAGAGGATTAATAAGAAGCTAAATCTTACAAAAACTTACAATATTAGAAATATCACATTTGCTAATTGCGGAGCCCCTACTAATCAAACTATAGTCTTTGACTCATATGGACGTCCTATGGGACAAGTAGCCGACTCTACAGTGCCTTATGATAGGCTTTTTGTAGGACAAAATCCATGCGTCATCACGCTTACCAATGATGCGAGAGAGACCGCTAGTATTACTATCGAGCCTGAGACCGGATACGTAAGATACACGCTAAATTCTAATACCGGCACAGCCGCGCAATAGGACTAATAAAATTTTTACTCAAATTTAAGTAAGCGCAAGGAGAATAATGAAAAAATACATAATGACGCCGATTTATTACGTAAACGACGTCCCGCACATCGGTCACGCATACACGACGATCATCGCCGATACGATGGCTAGATTTTACCGCCTGCAAGGACACGAGGTGTTTTTTAAAACGGGCACCGACGAGCACGGCCAAAAGATCGAGGAGGCCGCAGCCAAGCACGGCAAAAGCCCGAAGCAATACGCAGACGGCGTGAGCGCTAAATTTAAAGACCTGTGGGACGAGTTTGACATCAGCTATGATATGTTTTCGCGCACTACCGATGCCGCGCACGAGGCGGCGGTGCAAAACGTATTTCGCAAGATGTATGAAAAGGGCGACATTTATAAGGGCGAATACGAGGGCAACTACTGCGTAAGCTGCGAGAGTTTTTTTCCTTCCGCTCAGCTAATCGACGGCGAGTATTGCCCCGACTGCGGCAAAAAGACTAAAATTTTAAAAGAGGAGAGCTATTTTTTCAGACTTAGCGCCTATGCAGACAGACTTTTAAAATGGTACGAGGATGAAAAGTGCATCCTTCCCCTAGGCAAAAAAAACGAGGTCGTAAGCTTCGTAAAAAGCGGTTTGAAGGATCTTTCGATCACGCGAACGGGTTTTGATTGGGGCGTTAAAATTCCGCCCGAACTGAACGATCCGAAGCACGTGATTTACGTCTGGCTGGACGCGCTGATGGATTACCTTAGTTCGCTCGGATTTTGTGCGGGCGGCGAGCGGATGGAGTATTGGAGCGACGCGCTGCATATCGTAGGTAAGGATATTTTGCGCTTTCACGCCGTTTATTGGCCTGCGTTTTTGATGAGCCTGGGACTAAATATGCCGCGCAGCATCGCAGCTCACGGCTGGTGGACGCGTGACGGCAAAAAGATGAGCAAAAGCCTTGGCAACGTCGTGGATCCGCGCGAGGTCGCAAACGCCTATGGGCTGGAGCAGTTTAGGTATTTCTTGCTGCGCGAGGTACCGTTCGGCCAAGACGGCGATTTTTCGCAAAAAGCGATCATCAACCGCGTAAATTCCGAGCTTGCCAACGAGCTTGGAAATCTACTCAGCCGCATCGTCGGCATGAGCGCGAAATACTCGGATTACATCATAAATTCTAAAGATGTTATGAAATTTTTTACCGCCGAGATAGAGGAGGCAAACTCCTATCTGAGCGCCGCGCTTAGCGCGCTTGAGGAGGTCGCTACCAATAGATACTTGGAAGAGCTTTGGAGGGCACTTGCTCTTGCGAACGCTTCGATCGCAAAATACGAGCCGTGGAATTTGATGAAAAACGGCGAGCAGGCTAAGGCGCTGGCTCTCGTCGCATTGGTTGCAAATATTCTGGCTAAGGTCGCCGTGCTACTAAGCCCCGCGATGCCGCAGACAGCGGCATGTATCGCGGACACTCTGGGCTTTGAAATATCCACTCCGCTTTATGAGAAGCTAGTACTTCGCGGCGAAATTTTAGATTTTAAAGCTAAGCCGTGCGAGCCGCTTTTTACCAAGATTGATCACGAGCTAATGCCGAAGGCGGACTACGATAGACTGGACGGCGCTGTAAATTCTGCAAGCTGTTCGGGCGCAGACGCCGCGGTAAAAGGCGCACCAAATTTAAACGCAAACGCTTCCAGCTCGAATGCTACGGCGCAAGAAGCCCAAGGCGCGACATCTGAAGCGCAGATTAAAATCGATGATTTTAAAAAATGCGTTATCAAAGTCGGCACGATTTTGGAGTGCGAAAACATTGAGGGCAGCGAGAAGTTGTTGCGATTTATGATCGATTTGGGCGAGGAGAAGCCGCGTCAAATCATAAGCGGTATCGCTAAATTTTACGATCCCACCGCGCTTGTCGGCAAGCAGATCTGCGTGCTGGCAAATTTAAAACCTGCTAAAATTTTTAAACATAGCAGCGAGGGTATGATTTTAAGCGCCGAGGACGGCAGCCTTACGCTGCTTAGCACTCTAGCACCCGTAAAAAACGGCGCAATCGTAGGTTAGCGATGAAGGCTCTAGCGCGCAAGGCTTCGAAGCTCGCTATATACGGCGCGACCGGGCTCTGCGTGCAAAAAAGCGGTGCTTCGGATAAAATTTTAAAGCTTTGCCGCAGCTGCGGCCTTGCCGCAAAGATCGGCGCGGGCGGGCTTGTATGCGCCACGCCTTTGGCGCTGAAACTCGGTGCGGGGGTTGCTTTAAAATTTGCGGCGCGTAAAATTTTAACATTCGGCATTTGCGAGCTGTCGAAGTCTGCCGCTTTAAAATGTGCAAAACTCGGCGCGCGCGCGGTCGTGCGCTCGTTTTCACGCACCGATAAATTTACAGATGAGCGCACGAAAAAATATGCAAGCGCGGATGACGAGAGCTCTAAAGCAAGCGCCTCGTCGCGCAGAAAGCGCACGGCAGGTCTTTCTAGCGCGAGCATTAAAAAGGACACCTCATTTTCCAAAAACGCCCATGCTAAAAAAAATGCAGTGACAAAAAGCGCACCCGCAAAAAAATCCCCGCTCGCTAAAAAACCTGCATCTGTCGCAAAAACTGCATCGACCGCTAAAAGTATCGTAGCAAGTGCAGCCTCTACATCCACGGCAAAATCGCCATCTGTCGCAAAATACGCATCTATAAAAAGCGCCGCGCAAAATAAAATTTCCGCAGCTAGCGTAAAATCGGCAGCGGCTAAAAGCACCTCTCAGAACGCAAAATCTCGCCGCATCGCAAAAGGTACTGCTACGCCTGCCGTAATCGCCGCAAAAGAGGCCGCCGCATCCGGCGCAATCTCCGCATCTACCGCAAAGCAGTCACGTCGCGCCGCAAAGAGCGCGCCTCTTAAAAGCTCTGCCGCAGGGAAGTCGTAATGGTAAATTTATTAAATTTAACCCGCATCGTAAACGGAACGATGCTAAATAATCCCGCAATCTCCGCTGTCGAGAGCTTTGCGATCGAGCCCGCAAAGGTCGCGAAAAAGAGCGCTTTCATAGCGCTCGGCGCAAACGAGCGCGACGTGCGCACCGCGATCGATAACGGCGCGTACGCGATAATTTTCGATAATAATTTCAAGCCGCTTAACGACGAGATTGCCTTTATTAGGGTTGAAAATTTATGCTCGGCGCTCGTGCGGCTGATAAAATTTCTGGGCGAGACGTGGCGGCACGGCTTCGTGCTGATAAACGAGGTGCAAAGCGAGATCTTGCGCTACACGAGCGTGCCGAAAAATTTGATGTTTGCGCCGCGCAGCAAGGGCGAGCTTTTCATCAGTCTGATGAATGCCAAAGAGAAAAATATCTACTTCACCACCGACGCCGAGCTTTTGCAAAGCCTCGGTATCTCGCCCGTCCGGATCCCCGCAAGCGACGATTTTAGGCTGCTTTACGGCGGCTCGATATTTTACAGCAGCTTCGTTTTCGGCGGGCTTTATTATTCAAATTTAATCTTTCCGCAGCTGTTTTTGCCCGAGCTATGCGGCGTGATCGAGTATCTCTCGCGCAAAAACATACCCTTTAAATTTCAAAACTTAAGCGCATTCGGCCATTTCGAGCCGATTTTTGTGGATCGATTTTTTAACGTTAGCTCGCTTGGCGGCAGCTATCGCGCCTTTATCGCCGAGAGCGATCCTGAGCTTTTTGCGCGCGAGGCGGAGTTTTTGCGGGCAAAATTCCGCGAAAAAATTATCGTCTGCGCTAGCTGGGAGGATCGCCTAGACGGCGTTAAGATCGACTTTCGCTTCAATAAGCTAAGCGCGCTAAAGAGTCTGCCGGAGTTTCACTACGCGCTTGTTTTTGCGGAAAAAAGCGCGATCTTGCAGCTTCTAAATCAAAAACCGCAAGAAAAAAATCTATTTTTTTAAAGGCGGAAGATGCAGAGCTTGAGTGAAATTTTAAACGGAAATTTTTGGATAAAGAGGCTTTATGAAAACGGGCTTTTGCGCGAGGTGAAGGAGCAGATCGGCACGGAGCTTGAGATAGCGCACGCAAGTTACATCGAGGTCAAAAAGGAGCACTCGCAGGCGCTGCTTTTTACGAACGTGCGAAACGCGCAGGGCAAACGGATGTCGCCGGTGCTAACCAATATTTTCGGCTCCTTCGAGGCGTTAAATTTAATCCTCGGTCGCGAACCTGACGAGATCGCCGCCGAGATAGAGAGCCTGCTAAAGCCGAAACGTCCACAAAGTTTTAGCGAAAAGCTTGATTTTTTGGCGCACTTAATCTCGCTTCGTAAAATTTTTGTAAAGCGTCTTAGCGGTCGCGGAGAGTGCCAACAGGTCGTGCATCTGGGCGCTGACGTCGATTTGGGCGAGCTTCCAGTTCTTAAGACCTGGGAGAATGATGGCGGCGCGTTTATCACGATGGGGCAGGTCTATACGAAGGATCTGAACTCGCAAACGCAAAATCTCGGCATGTATCGCCTGCAAATTTACGGGCGCGACCGCCTGGGGATGCACTGGCAGATACACAAAGACGGTGCGGGCTTTTTCGACGAATACCGCAAAGCGGGGCGCAAGATGCCCGTATCCGTGGCGATCGGCGGCGATCCACTCTATATCTGGTGCGCTCAGGCGCCGCTGCCAAAGGGGATTTTTGAGCTGCTGCTTTACGGCTTTATCCGCCGCAGCCCCGCTCGCCTCGTAAAATCGCTTACGAATGAAATTTACGTTCCAGAGGGCGCGGACTACGTGATCGAGGGCTTTGTCGATCCCGCCGTAAGCGAGTCGGAGGGACCTTTCGGCGATCACACGGGATATTATACGCCGGTAGAGCCCTTCCCTGTAATGGAGGTTAGCGCGATCACGCACAAGCGCGCGCCCATATTTCACGCCACCGTCGTCGGCAAGCCGCCGCTTGAGGATAAATTTATGGGATACGCGACCGAGCGGATCTTTTTGCCGCTATTTCGCACGAGCGCGCCCGATCTGATCGATTATAAAATGCCCGAAAACGGCGTATTTCATAATCTGATTTTGGCTAAGATCGCCGTGCGCTACCCCGCTGCCGCCAAACAGATCATGCACGCGTTTTGGGGCGTGGGGCAGATGAGCTTCGTAAAACACGCCGTTTTCGTGCCGCAAGACGCGCCGAGCTTAGATGAGTATGAGGCGCTTACGAAGTATGTCCTAAACCGCATAGGTGCGCGCAGCCTCGTTTTTAGCGAGGGGGTGTGCGATCAGCTCGATCACGCAAGCCCGAACTCCTGCTTCGGCGGCAAGCTCGGCATCGATGCGACGGTTGATCTAAGCTCGCAGGCGCCGCAAATTTTAAGCGATGAGGAGCTGCTAGCGAAATTTCGAAGCGAGGAGCCCGCTATTTTAGCGCTTAAACAGCACTTTTGTGATACGAAAAACCCGCTCGTGCTGATAAACATAGACAAAAAAGAGCTCGTAGAGCGTAGCTGGCGGCGGCTTTTAAAATTTAGCGAGAATTTTAAAATTTTGATTTTTACCGATGCGAGAAACGACGCGAGCAACCTCTATATGAGCGTTTGGCGCGTCGTAAATAGCATCGATGCGCTGCGCGACGTGTTTGTGGCACAGGACGATCGCATCTGCATCGACGCTACGAGCAAGCACGAGTGGGAGGGCTATACGCGCCGGTGGCCGCAGGAGACGCTTTGCAGCCGCGAAGTCGTAGCAAGCCTCATAGCGCGCGGCATCGTGCAAGATGAGTCCGAGCTATTTAAGAAATTTGAAATTTTTTGAGGACACGGGGCGGAATTTTGTGCGGATTTGAAATTTTAAAATTTAGCTTTGGTTTTAAAGGTCGATCGCGCGTTAAATTTAGACGGAATTTTGTTTAAATTTACGGACCCTAAGCGGTAAAATTTCATAAAATTTACCGCTTCGCGAAGGCTAAAATTTTAAGGCGTAAAATTTGCTGCAGCGAAATTTTAAAATTTCAAAAAATTTTAAAGCGGCGCAAAAGCCTGGTATAGCGCAAGCAAGCACAAAATGAAAGGACATAAATGATAGAGTGGATACAAAATTTTTTTAGCGGAGTGATTCCAAAGCTGCTACTAAACGCGACGCTGGAGACGCTGTATATGACCTTCGTAAGCACGGCTTTGGCGTTTATTTTGGGGCTCGTGTTCGCGATCGTGCTTATCCTTACGCGTCGCGGCGGGCTGTGCGAAAACCGCATCGTTTACGCCGTGCTGGACGTCGTGATAAACACGCTGCGAAGCTTCCCGTTTATAATTTTGCTGATCGTGCTCTTTCCGCTTACAAAGCTCTTCATTGGCACAAGTATCGGTACCACTGCGGCGATCGTGCCGCTTACTATCGGCTCGGCACCCTTTATCGCGCGGCTCATCGAAAGCGCGCTACTGGAGGTCGATAGCGGCGTAATTGAGGCGGCGAAGAGCTTTGGGGCGAGCAAGACGCAGATTATCTTTCGCGTAATGTTCGTCGAGGCGCTGCCTAGCATCATCGGCGCGATTACTCTGACGCTTATCGTCATCATCGGATTTACGGCGATGGCGGGCACGGTCGGAGGCGGTGGGCTCGGCGACGTGGCGATCCGCTACGGCTTTCAGCGCTTCCGTCCCGATATAATGGCATACACCGTCGTGATACTGATCGTACTCGTGCAGATAATCCAAAGCATAGGAAATTTACTCTATAAAATTACGAAAAAGTAGGCTTAAATCCATAGCTTAACGAGATATCAAACATTTTCTATTAGTATAAAATTGCGAAAAGTAGCTCTTAAACTTATAGATCGTTCGTTTGTATAACCCGTTTACCAAACTATAAAATTATAAAAATGTAGGTTTGCAACGCTATGAATACCGCTTAAAATTCTATAATCGTAAGCAGATAGATTTACCTACCATCAAGGTTTAAATTTTAGGCTTTGTGTAGCTAAAGCAAAGCTCGTGCTAAGACTTGTTTCGCGTAGTTTTATAACAGGTCGCATCTTTGAAGCGAACGATCAAAACTGCGCTGGGTAATTTTAAAATTCACAGGCAAGATTTAGGCGCAGAATTTTAAAATTTCATTGTCTAAAATTTAAATTTAGCCTAAATCTTAATGAGAAGCGTAAGTTGAAATTTGAAATTCTAAGGCACGGAATTTTAAAATTTTAAAAATTTAGACCTTACGAAATTTTGCTTATAAATTCTAAGACAAGCAGTTTTAAAATTTTATAATTTTAGGTTTTGCGGGATCTTTCTTATATAATTTCACTTTTACTGCAAAATTTCGTAGCTACTTTTAAAATATAAAGCGCAGGATATAAATAAAAGGCACTGGCCTTAGCAATAAAAGCCAATAATGATGGTATTGCCGCTTTGACAAGCTTTTTGGCTTTGATAAAAGAACCTAAGATTGCGCCAGTTCTTTAAACATAAAGCAGACTATGAAATTCCTTTGTGAATTGAGCCTAAATTCTTTCTTATTGAGGAATTTTTAAATTTGTAGAATTCAATAAATTGCCTTACGCCGCTTTCGGTAAAATTTTATGAGAGCGGATACGGCGTGTTTAATAAGATCGTTATCGCATAAGAGCGAAGCTATGAAATTTATCTAGTGCGTAGTGTCTAAATTTAAAAAGGGGAGAGAAATCTCTCGCCCCTGAAATTTTAAGTATAGGATTTGAAATTTTATAAATTTATAAGTTCAGCTTGCTTGCCCCTTAAAATTTAAAACATAATCTCAAATCCTGCATTGATAGCACCGCCTCTTGTCTTGCCTACGTAGCCCTTGCCTCCTAGGCTAAGGATAAGGTTTTTACTCTCATACTTATAGCCAGCTTCAAATACTCCGGTAGAGCCTTTTAAGCTAGGCTTAGGAGCGTCAAGTCCCATAGTAGATGCTTTAGCATCTCCGCTAAACTCATACTCATAAGCGCCTCCAAAGTATAGGTTATGCTCATCTTTTAAATTTATAGTATCTCTTAGACCCGCTCTTAGCCTATTAGATGTAACGCTATCAAAGTGATATCTCTCGCCCGAGCTTATAGAGGCATCTGCATCATCGGTATAAGCATATAGCCATTTAGTATAAACGTCTAGTTTATTACTTTGGCTTAGATCAA
>NZ_CALIJF010000030.1 GCF_938018035.1 uncultured Campylobacter sp.
TTGAAATTTTTTACGATGAAAATGCTAGCGATGCGCAGATTGATGCGGGCTTGGACGCACTTTTAGCCTTCGCGGCGCAAAACAGGGATAGGATCGACGAGGATTTCGGGGAGTTTGGCGAGCGGATTTTTACGCCATTTATTGCAAATATGAAACTAATGCGAAGTGGAAAGCTTGATTTTACACGAATTACTCGAATACTTGCGTTTAAGCCTGATTTGAACTACAATGAAGGATATATCGGCTCGCCGTTGCAAACTGCGATTTCTTACGGCTGTCCGCTTTATTTTGGTGCGGGTATTGATGCGCCAAGCAGCGCTGATTTGGGTGCAGACGAAAAGAATTTGATAACTCCAAGCGAAAAGTTAGGACGTCGCACAATTTTAAAAAATGCGGATGTGCTGCGATTAGTGCGATTTTTGGTAGAGCACGGCGCAAACATACATGCACGCGGATCGTTACATCTAGCCACATCGTGCGGAGATTTTGAGACGTTTTCATTGCTTCTTGAGCTGGGCGCTACAGATATTAGCGGCGTGGTAAGCTCGGTTGCAGGCGGTGAGCTGCTATTTTTACGAGATGCAGGTTTTATCGTTTCGGCATATAAAAATCCGCCTGATCCACGCGCTCGTGAGTTCATAAAGAGCGCGAGATTTAAAAAATTCCGCGACGGGAGGCTACGCTATGTGGAGGAAATTTTAAAATTTCAAAGCTTGCGCGAGCTACCGCAAAATGAGTTAACGGGCTTGATTAAGCTAGCCGCAGTACTAGATGATACGGACACGGCGGAGTTTTTACTCGCTCACGGTCTTTGCGAACAGAAGGAGCTTTGCGAGCTTCTAAAAGCGCAGGCAAAAACTTACGACGCTGTAAAAATTTTGCAATCTTTGTAAAATTTAGCGCGCTGCCTCGCTTCGTTAAATTTGAAATTCGTGCCAAGAGCGTTAAATCGTCGCACCGTATTTTACGCGTGAAATTTGCTTGGTCGCGCAAACGCCCGGTCTCCAATTTATCCGAGCCTCATCTTACTTTGCGATGCTTCCGCTTGTCTTTTTGATATGCGCGTCCTTTCGTTTGATTCGCGCCACGCGCCCTTTTATTGGGTTAAATTTAAAATTTCGCGGGCGGCCTTTCGCTAAAATAGTTTAAATTTAAACTCGCCTTGCGGATTTAATCTATAAAATTTTAATTCTATTTCCTTTTAATTTCACGATCTTTTTGTCGTTTACGAGCTTCGTAATCGCAGAGGAGACGTTTTGGCGAGGCGCTCCAAGTAGGCTTGCCAGCGTCATTATATTAAAGGGAAGCTCCGCAATCTTATCGGCGTTTGCGATGCGATTTAGAAAATTTAAAATCCGCGTCTGGATTTTCGCAAAGACGATCTCTTTTATCAAAATCCGCTGCGAGTGGAGGTTTTTGATAAGCGCGTTTATGATCGAGCTTGCAAACTCGTCTCCAAGCAGCTCAAAAAGCTCCGAGATATTGATTTGCAGCGTCTCGCAGTCGCTTAAAATTTCAAGGCTCGTGTTTTTATCCAAGCAGACGTAGGCGCCGCTTTTTACGAAGCTAAAGATAAATTCCTTGCCGTTTTCGTAGCAGTTTAGCTTCGCCCTGCCGCGCAGCAGAATGATAAATTTAAACTTCTGCGCGTAGATCACATCGCCGCGCGCGTAGCTTTCGCGCCTAAATTTAGCAATACGCTCCTTGCTTAAAAAGTCGAATTTCTCGCTGTAATCGTTATTTAGTCTATCTATCATAGCAGCTCTTTGCATAAAATTTCACGTAAATTTTACATAAAAAGGATAAATTCGTCGCAATCGCGACAAATTTAAATTTATCTTTGATTTATAATTCGCGTTAAAGACAACCTAGAAAGGATACTTTATGAGGAAAATTTTTATCTCATTTATCTGTGCGTGTTCGCTTTTCGGCGGAGAGGTGATCTCTAAAACCGCTACGATCTCGCAAGACGGCAAAGCAATCGGCGAGGCTGAAATTTTAACACCGATCGAGGTGATATCCAGCGATGGCGGCGTTACCAAGATTAAAATTAAAGGCGTCGTGAGCGAAAACTATCAGCTTCAAATACAAAAAAATATGAAGGAGGCTGAAATT
>NZ_CALIJF010000031.1 GCF_938018035.1 uncultured Campylobacter sp.
GAATTTTTTACTTCGCGCACGCCCAGCCCAGCCTATACATCGCGAGTGCAGATTGGATGCCGCGAAATTTGGAGCGCAGACTGGAGTTGATGAGCCCGATCTACAACGAAAATCTGCAAAACAAGCTCAAAGAAATTTTAAAACTTCAGCTAAGCGACAACGAGCTTGCGTTCGAGCTGCAAAGCAGCGGCGAGTACCGAAAGATCGCGCCGAAAAAGGGCGAAGAGAAAATCGACGATCAGGAATTTTTAGAAATTTATTTCAATAAAATTTATAAAAATATCCGCAAACACGACGAAAGCGGCACGGCGCTAACCAAGCTTTTGAAGGAGAGCTAGACGTCTAGAAATTTTGCGTCGTTTGGGCTAGCTATGCGCTAAGCCCACGCGCAGACCGAGATCATAAAATATTAAATGCAGAATTTTGCGCCGTGAATGCGCAAGTAGATTTACAGAAATTTCAAAGGGATTAAATGAAAAGATATCTTTATCTAGCCGTTATAGCTATGTTTTGCATGGGCGGAGTCTTTGAAGACGCGGATAAGCTCTATGAGGACGGCGATTATTCTAAAGCGATAAAAATATGGCAGCGCAGCTGCGACGGCGGAGATACGCGAAGCTGCTATAGGCTCGGGGGTTTATATAAATTCGGCATCAACACCACGCAGAGCTATCAAAAGGCAGCGGAGGTTTATAAAAAAGCTTGCGACGGCGGGGATATGACCGGCTGCTATGAGCTTGCAGGACTATACTTCGAAGGCTATGGCGTTAGACAAGATTATCAAAAGGCGGCGAGCCTGCATCAAAAGGCTTGCGACGGCGGCAATATGCTTTCGTGCAATTTGCTTGCAATTTTATACGAATCCGGTATCGGCGCCCCAAGAGATAAGCACAAAGCTATGGTTTTGCGTCAAATGATTTGCGATAACGGTGATGCAGATATGTGCAATAACCTTGCATATTTATATAAAAACGGCGACAAGGTCAGACAGGACTTACAAAAGGCGGAGATTCTATATAAAAAAGCGGCTGTTTTGTACCAAAAGAAAGCTCAAATAAATCAAAAAAAATGCGATGAGGGCGACGACTTATATGAGTGCCAGCGCTTAGCGGATCTATATATAGACGGCAGGGGCGTAGAGAAGGATTTCAAAAAGGCTGCGGATTTATACCAGAAGGCTTGTGACGGCGGCAGGGCGGCGGCGTGCTTGATTCTGGGAGACTTATACAAAGAAGGCAATTACCAAAAAGCGGTAAGCCTATATCAAAGCGGGCTAAATTTGCTTAAAAATACTTGCGAGAGCGGGGATGCGGACTCGTGTAGTTATCTCGGGGATTTATACAAAAATGGATGGCATATTAAGCAAGATAGATCCTTAGCAAAAGAATTTTACGGGAAAGCATGCGATTTAGCAGAGCAGATCGGCTGCGACGAATACAAGCAATTAAACGAAGCAGAACCCATCGATGATAAGCACGGCATCGCACCGAGTGCGCCTTAATCCGTGAAGCTTGCATGCTTTTGCGCAAGCAAGGCTACGCAATCAGCGAGCTATCAAATTTTTTAGAATTTTAAAATTCTAAATTTTATAAATTATCTTAGGCGCAGCTTCGTAGAAATACTAGTCTGCCACGATGCCAGCTATATACTACGCGTAGATAAAATTCCACTCACTTATGATAAAATTTTAAAATTTCTGAAGTTAAATTTTCAAATTTACTCGCTGTCTCATCGCATGCATTTAATAAAAATACTTTCAAATTTAAAGTAAAAATTTGTAATTTTAAAAAATGTAAATTTAAGAGATAAAGGCGTAAACCTGGGAATTCTTTAAATTTAATTAAGTTCTATAACTATAAATGATAAATAAAATTCTTTTTAATTTAAATTTAAAGAATTTTTCACTAATATACTGCTTTTTTTTAATAACGCCTATGAGAAATAGTATTATAAAAGGATCAAAATGAGCTTATTTAGGTTTTTTATTGCAGCGGGGGGAGCGCTTTGTTTATGCGCGGCCACTTTAGCTGCACAGGATGATAGCGAAGGTGGCTCCCAAAATTTGGGGCAGATCAATGTTACGGGAAATGTAGAAAGCGACCCGCTTACCAAAAAAGTCGGCGAAACGAAAAAGAGCGCCAAGCAACTCGCCAAAGAGCAAGTTAGCGATAGTAGAGATATGGTTCGTCACGAAACCGGCGTTTCAGTTGTCGAAAGCGGAAGATTCGGTGCTAGTGGCTACTCGATCCGCGGAGTAGATGAAAACCGCGTAGATATAAGCATAGATGGACTTCGCCAAGCAGAAACATTAAGCTCGCAAGGTTTTAAAGATCTATTTGAAGGATATGGAAACTTTAATAACACTAGAAACGGCGTTGAGGTTGAAAACGTAAGACAGGTAGATATCACTAAAGGTGCAGATTCGGTAAAAAGAGGCTCGGGCGCGCTAGGTGGCTCAGTAGCGTTTGAGACAAAGGATGCGAGAGATTATCTAACGGAGAAGGATTGGTATTACGGATTTAAGCGCGGGTATCAAAGTGCGGATAGACAAAACTGGCAAAGCCACGCAGCTGCAGTTCGGTTTAAGTGGTTTGATCTTTTGGCTATTCACACCGATAGAGAAGGACATGAACTAAAAAACTGGGGATATAAAAAATATGATCCTACTGTTATAAGAAAAGTTAGAGAAAAACCCGATCCTTATAGAATTTACAAAAAAAGCACATTGGTAAAATTTGGCTTTCAGCCTACCGATACCGATAGATTTAGCTTAGGATACGATAAGTCTAATATAAAATCAGAGGGAATAGACTGGTCGAATCAATTTGCTCTTTATAATACGCAAACTCCTTGGGGTGCTCTAACTAATGACATACGACATACCAACGATAGAAGCGAAAGAAAAAACTATTCGTTCACTTACGAAAATTTCGACGAAACGCCTTTGTGGGATAGCTTAAAATTTAGCTATAACAAGCAACATATTAAGTTAAAAGCGAGAACGGATGAGTATTGCGAGGGTGATAACTGCGCGGGAAATTCAAATCCGTCCGGTCTTCATATAAATGAAGACGGAAAAATGGTAGATAAATATGGAGGGGAAGTAAAGACATGGCTAAAGTGGGGATTTATGCCTACGTTAGTAGATAGTCAGTTTGATTTTTCAGATCCGGATAATCCAAAAAACGAATCCCATATATTAGATATGGATGCATATAGCAGTTATAAACCTAATGATGATGCCTATATCAATTGTGATGAATATGATTGCTCTAAAGGTATGACTCTTTTTGATACAAATAGCGGTACATATAAAACATATTCAATAAATAAAGTAACTACGCCTTATAGCAAAGGTAATTACGGTAAATTATCGCCCGTCGGTTCGGATCAAGTACTTTTACCTAGTGAAAATGGATACGTAGAAAATAACTGGAAGGATAGAGATTTAAACACCAATACTAAGCAGTTTAATCTTGATCTTACAAAAGACTTTCATATAAAAAGTACAGAACACTCTTTAAGTTATGGAGGGCTTTATAGTAAAAGCGATAAAAGTATGGTAAATAGGGCGGGTTACTCTCCTCAAAATAAACAATGGTGGGCTAAATATTTTACTGGAGTTAGAAATACTAATCCTAAGTTTCCCATATTAGGCACTTGGTATCCAGATAAATGCCAATCATATACCAATGCCTCTGCCTATAATAACGCTTGCGGTCACGAAGATGATCCTTTTAGCTTCCTTATTCCGGTTGAAACCAAAACCGGAGCGCTTTATGTGGGAGATGACTTTCGTATAAACGATGTTTTAGCCTTTGATCTTAATTATAGGTATGATAAGGTTAAACACAATCCATCATATACCCCAGGCGTTACGCCAAAAATTCCAACTGATCTATTTATCGGAATGTTTGTTCCTTATACTCCACTTCCCGGTACGCCGTCTAGTGATGAGATAAAGGCGCATAAGAATGCAAATGCAAAAGCCAACGCCGTATATTTAGCTTCTCAGAAGAGAAAATATTCGGCAAATTCATATTCTTTATCTACAAGCATCGATCCACTTGATTTTTTCAGGCTTCAGCTTAAATACGCAAACGGATTTAGGGCGCCTACTTCGGATGAAATTTACTTCACTTTCCAGCACCGTGATTTTTCGATATATCCGAATTTGGATTTGAAAAAAGAAACGGCAAAGACTAAAGAGATTGCCTTTACGCTTCATAATTCTCCAAGCTTCGTTACATTGAATTTATTCCAAACGGATTATAGGAATTTTATAGATTTACAATATAAGGGGGAATTCCAGCTTCCTTACGGAAACGGCGGAAGTACAATGCCTACTTCTGTGTATCAAAACGTAAATCGTCCGAAAGCGAGGGTTAGAGGAATAGAGATCGAATCGAAGCTATTTTTGGATCAAATTTGGCAGCCTCTACAGGGCTTTCATATAGGATATAAGCTAAGTATTCAAAAAGGCAGAATGGATATAGGTCACGGCAAAACCGATACTCCGATGAATGCGATCCAGCCTAGAACGGCGGTTTATAGCGTAAGCTACCAAAGCCCAGGCGATAAATTCGGCGCAGATCTATTTGTAACTGCGGTAGCTGCAAAAAAAGGAGACGACACCTATAATATGTATTGGTATGAGCAAGCGCGAAGCGGCAAAATCGTAAACGGCAAACCTGTAAGCAATAGCGAAGTGGAATGGAGAAGCGGCGGATATACCACGATAGACTTCGTAACATATGTAAAGCCGATCAAATATCTAACTCTTCGTGCAGGCGTATATAATATAACCGATCGCAAATATATCACTTGGGAAAGCGCCAGATCAATAAGGCCTTTTGGAACTAGCAATCTGATAGATCAAGAAACAGGGCTTGGCATCAACCGCTTTTACTCGCCGGGTAGGAACTATAAACTGACATGGGAGTTTCAGTTTTAAAATTTAATCAGGTGTTTGATGTCTTATAAAACGAAAGCCTTTGGAATCAAAATTTATAGATTTATTACTAAATTTAAAAAGGATGACGATAGTAAATCATTTGGTATCATTTAGATTTCCGAATTTTATGTAGCGTGTAAATTTCAAATTTTACGTGGCGCAGCAACTCAAACAAAGGCTTCTTTCTGTGATGACATTGGCTTTGTAATTTTGCAATGATGTTTGCGATCTCTTTCAAAATCAAGATAGCGAATTTTGAAATTTTAACCGCGGTCTCTATGAAGCCTTTTGGCTCGCGGAATTTCTCTACTGTTAGCTTGTAGAGCTCCGATCCTCGTCGCACCATTTCACGCAATGTAGTTTTAAAAATCTTTATTTAAATAACCCAAGACTGCTTAGCTTAACCGCCGAAAAACAAGCGAAAAAACCAAGCGCAGACTTCAGGTAAAATTTGCGCGGAATTTAAAATATTTTAAAATTTGTAAATTTGTGAAATTAAAATTTAAAGATAAATTTTGACCGAACGGATCGGTCAAAATTTGATTAAATTTTAGCGCTAAGCGCGCAAAAAGGGGATTATTTATAAGCCTTAATCGCTTTGTCTAGGATTTTCTCCGCCTCAGCGGCGCTTGCAAAATCCTTTACTTTGACCCATTTATTCGGCTCTAAAAGCTTGTAGGTTTCGAAGAAATTTTTGATCTTATCCAGCGTAGCTTTAGGCAGATCGGTGACCCCTTTGATGCCGTCATATCGCGGATCGATCTTGCTAACCGGCACGGCAAGCAGCTTCTCGTCCATGCCGCTTTCGTCCTCCATCATCAAAACGCCGATTAGACGGCACGGGATCACGCTGCCTGCGGCAAGCGGGTATTCGTTTAGCACCAAAACATCCGCAGGATCGCCGTCGTCGGCCAAAGTATTGGGCACGAAGCCGTAGTTTGCGGGGTAAAACATCGCGCCGTATAGTACGCGATCTACGCAGAGCGCGCCGCTTGCTTTGTCGATCTCGTATTTGATATTCGAGCCGTAAGGGATCTCGATTACCGCGTTGATTTTATCGGGGTTTGAGCCCACTTTTATCTTTGAAAGATCCATAGTTTTCCTTTATTTAGAATTTAAAATTTTGATATTTTTCACGTCTATCGTCGTTTTAGTAAAATCTTTGTCGATCTCGCCGCTAATTCGCACGAGCGTATTTTCATCCACGCTCACGCCGCGCCAAACGTCATCATCGATCTCAACCTCGATGCTATCGCCGTTTTGATCCACAAATCTATAATGCTCGTGTTTGAGTTGAGATTTTATCTTGCCGTCGATTACGACAGAAGAATCATCTCTTAATTTAAGCGCTTCTTTGACGCTTAACGGCTGAGTTTGCGCCGCGGAGCCGCTTGGGACGAACCCACCCGCACCGAATGCGGCCGCGCACAAAACCATACTAAGTAAAAATTTTCTAACCATATCTATCCTTAAAATTTTAATCTCTGCGTCCGCAAGCAGATCTGAAATTTCATCAATTTAAGAGCTGCTTGCATTTGACGATCGCATTTAAATTTACACAGCGAGCCGCTTAAATTTACGCTTAAATTTTAATTATCTCGCGCAACGGCAAGCTATAAATTTAAAAGCGCGCTCGCTTCGGAGGCGCATTAAATTTAAGCACGATCTGCGCCGCTTGCGGTATGAAAAAGAAGCCAAAGGCACTTAAAATTCAAGCCGCCATCCAAGCGCGCTAGCCTAATTTTTCGATCTGCGCGGCGATTATAGCGTTTATGTCCGCTACGATCTCCTCGACCGTGCGCTCGCCGTTTACGCTGTAAAATACGCCTGCGTCGCCGTAAAATTTACGGATATCCTCGATCGGCTCTGAAAATACCGCCATGCGGTTTTTAAAGACCTCCTCGTTATCGTCTGCTCCGCGAGCGCGTCCTAAAACACGCTCCTTGGCGACCTCCTCGCTGACGCACACCTCGATGACTGCGCTAAGATTTACATCATCGTCGCCTCGCAGTACCTCGTCTAGTTTGCTCATCTGCTCGACGCTTCTTGGATAGCCGTCGATGATGATGAAGTCTTTAGGCGAGCTTTTAATCGCGCTAACGATAGCATTTACGACGATATCAAGCGGCACGAGATTGCCTTTAGAAATGAAGCCATCTATCTGCCTGCCCAGAGCGCTGCCGCTTGCTACCTCGGCGCGTAGCAGATCGCCCGTGGAGTAGTGCTCGATGCTTTGATTCATCTGAGCGATCATGCTCGCATCGGTCGTTTTGCCGCTACCAGGAGCGCCAATGATTAGAAAAAGGCTTTTCATTTTTGCTCCTTCTTATGAAGCCTAAGACCTAGCTCGCGAAGCTGCTCGTCTGTAACGACGCTAGGGGCTTTGGTAAGCGGACACTGCGCGCGCTGCGTTTTAGGAAACGCGATAACCTCGCGAATACTGCTTGAGCCGGTAACGAGCATCATCAGCCTGTCAAAGCCGATCGCGATACCTCCGTGCGGAGGCGCGCCGAAGCTTAGCGCATCGAGCAGGAAGCCGAATTTCTCTCTCTGCTCTGCAGGCTCGATCTTAAGCAGCCTAAAGACCTTTTCTTGAATGTCCGCCTTATGGATCCTGATGCTGCCGCCGCCAAGCTCGATGCCGTTTAGCACGACGTCGTAGGCAATCGAGGTAATATCCTCTAAATCAGGCTCGTCGGGATTGTTCGGCATAGTGAAAGGATGGTGCATCGCGGAGTAGCTGCCGTCGTCGTTTTGCTCAAACATAGGGAAATTTACGACCCACAAAAACTCAAGCTTGTTCGGATCTATGAGACCAAGCTCGTTTGCGAGGAAAATTCTAAATCTGCCCATATAATCAAGCACGATTTTCTTTTTGCCCGCGCCGAAAAATACGACGTCGCCGACTTTAAGCTCGCAGCGCTTGATGAGCTCGTCCAGCTCGCTTTTTTCAAAGAATTTTACCAGCGGTCCCTTTAGCCCGTCCTCTTTTACTTGAATAAATGCGAGGCCCTGCGCGCCGAATTTTTTCACGTATTCCTCAAAACCTTGCATCTGGCGCTTGCTAAATTTCAGATCGCCGTCCTCGACTTTAAGAGCTTTTACACGGTTAGCCTTGCGGTCTTTGGCTAAATTTGAAAAAATTTCGTTGCTCGATTTTTCAAAAATATCGGCTACGTCGATGAAAGGCATATCGTAGCGCAGATCGGGTTTATCGCTGCCGTAAAGCTCCATCGCGTCCTTATACTCCATATGTCTAAAAGGAGTGACGATCTCGCGGCCGCAGGATTTGAAAATATCCTTTAAAACCTCCTCGGCTACGCTCATTACGTCGTATTGGGTATTGAAGCTCATCTCGATATCGATCTGCGTAAATTCCGGCTGGCGATCGGCGCGCAGGTCTTCGTCGCGGAAGCAGCGCGCGATCTGGAAGTATTTATCAAAGCCCGAGCACA
>NZ_CALIJF010000032.1 GCF_938018035.1 uncultured Campylobacter sp.
CTTCTGCTCGTCGTTGCCGCCACGATTTTAAAGCTACTTTACGGACTGATTGCAAGTTAATTACAGACCGGTTGAGGGCCGATCCCAAGCTGATCTCAAGCCAAAATCATAGAATTTTATACAGGATTTCGTATAAAATTTCGCGTAAAATTTTATGAACCTTTGCCGATCTATTCGATAAAGCTGATCTTGTTGCCGCAGTAGCGCAGATCTTGCTGTAGGGTCACGCCAGTCTCGCTTCGATGGCGTCGATTATATCGTAGCTTCGCGCTGATCTTGTCGCGACTACGCTAATTTCCCGCTGCTGCGATGTTGATTCTATTGGCGTTACGTCGGAGGTCTCGCTTGTCGTGAGGTCTTGATTTTGTTGTTTCGATATCGTCGATTTTGCTCCGCTACATCGACGACTTCGTTGCCGCGCTTGCTACTGCGAGGATTTTAATTGCGTTGCGCGGTGTCGCACTGATTTTTTTATGACGGCGCTGTTCTTTCTGCTGCGATGGTGGCGATTTTGGCGCTGCTTTTACCGCCCCGTCGCCTGTATCACTACTATGGGCGGTTTGATTTTGACGGTCGAGACATTGATGGTCTTGATGGTGCAAGGATTTGATTTGCTGCACAACGATGCCGATGAAGTTTCGCCCATCCGCATCGGTTAAATTTAGCCGCACCACCCGTATCTATTTCATCGTATCGCCATGCATTCATTGGGTGCCGCCGATAGAGTCGTCGTATTGCCGAGCGCGCGGCGTTATCATGCCCCGCATTGATGAAATTTAATCTGGCATTGTCACGCATGTCTCTTTCCTGCTTACTTGCCTTTTAAAATATACGCCACCGTTAGCGAGCCGTTTTGCTCGCCCTGCGCTCGTGCCGACAGTTCAACCATTTGCTGTGCAGATTCGCCGCCGTGCCCGTATAGATTAAATTTAGCCGTACTTTCACGCTCTGTTTTGTTACGCCCATCGGATATTTAAATTTTGCCGTTTCACCGCCACGGCTTGTTATTTCGCGCTAGCTTCTCGCATATTGTCCGCTGTATTTTGTGCGATAAATTTAACCGTACCGCTGCGTTTGCCGCTTCATTCTGCTATCGTAGGCGATTGCTATCCATGCCATTTAATTTGTCACATTGTCGCTTATCTGTTTTGCCTCGCCCGCCGAAATTTAGCCAATCTCTCGCGTCAATTAAATTTCATCGTACCAGCCGCATACGCGCCCGCCCGCCCGCAAAATTCCGCCGCCTAAAGCAATGCTAAAATATTTTGCGATAAAATGAACGAAATTTTTCACAAAGGATTTACTATGCAGATCATCTCGACTCCCGATGCGGCGCAGGCCATCGGGCCGTACTCTCAGGCGATCAAAGCGGGCGGGCTCATCTTTACCTCGGGGCAGATCGCGCTTAAGCCGGACGGCAAGTTTGTCGCGGGCGGCGTGGAGGCGCAGACGAGGCAGGTTTTGCAAAACCTCGCCGCGATCTTGAAAGAAGCGGGCGCGACGCTGCAAGATGCCGTCAAAACTACGATTTTCCTAGCCGATATGGATGATTTTGCCGCGGTGAATGAGATATACGTGGCGGCATTCGGCGCGCACAAGCCCGCTCGCAGCACGGTGCAGGTCGCCAAGCTCCCCAAGGGCGCGCTTGTGGAGATCGAAGTAATAGCGCTGGCTAAGTAGCGCTAAATTTAGATCGCAGGAATACTACCGTTCGCGTTTGCGGTTAAAATTTAGACTCGGGCTATTCGAAATTTTAAACGGCTCGCTTTGGTTTTGAAGCTGCGCGAGCTTTTAAATTTAGATTTTAAAAGCCGCGCCAAACGCCCGCGGGTTTATGTAAACAGCGCGTCTGGCGTGCTAAGGCGTTAAAATTTCTCGCTCAAAACGGGATTAAAATGATAGAAGAGCTTATTCAAAAATCTAAAAATATCACGGCTGCGGGGCGCAGCGATATAGAGCCCGCGTGGATCACGCAGGCGCAGCAGCGGCTAGGCTTTGCGCTGCCTGCGAGCTACAAGCAGATGCTGCTAAGATACGCTAGCGTGAGCGCGGCGGGAACGAAGCTAAAAACGATCGCACCGCCCGAGTTTGCAGAGGATGCCGACACCGACATCTGCTACACGTATGAGATAAATCTGAAAAACG
Source organism: uncultured Campylobacter sp. (assembly GCF_938018035.1). Taxonomy (GTDB): domain Bacteria; phylum Campylobacterota; class Campylobacteria; order Campylobacterales; family Campylobacteraceae; genus Campylobacter_B. The sequence goes on from NZ_CALIJF010000032.1 coordinate 2,146, forward strand.
GGCTATTCGCCGCGGACTAGCTCGTGTTTTTGCAGCTAGAGGACGAGGAGTATTATTTTAAAATTTCGCCCGCAAGCGACATAGCGGACGGCTCGTCTAATACGGCGCGCAGCAAGACGGCGGAGAGCGTGAGCGGCGAAGCTGCGGGCGCGACGGTGCGCGATACGGTCGTCGCGACGGTAGCCAACAGTGCGGAAAATAGGGCGTCGGACGACGAAGCGCGCGCGGAGAGATCGCCGGATGCGGCGCGCGATATGAATGCCGAAGCGGCGGACGAAACGACGTGCAAAACGGCGAGTGCGACAACAAGTGAGGCGGCAGACGAGGCGGCAAGTGGAGCGATGAATGAGATAGCAAGCGAGCGGGCAGACGATGCGCCGTGCGAATACAAGGTCTATGTGCGCGACTACGCGCAGAGCGAGGATAGGCTTTTTGCGGACGATTTTTACGGGTTTTTGGAAAAATTTTAAGATGAAATTTAGAGCAAAAAAATCAGGAGAGGTGAAATGGGACTGTTTGGCATTTTTAAAAAGGATAAATTTGACGTCGATGTGCGCCCGGACGGCGTTTTCATCGGCGGCGTAAACTGCGGGTTCGATCTGGCTAAATTTAATGAAGCCCTAGGTCCGCCGCGCGTGATCGATGACGGAGATGGCAAAAGCCGCTATTTTTGGGATGAGGCGGGGATTTTCGCCTTCGTGCGTGCGGGCGAGCTCGCAGAACCGAAGCTTGCCGAGATAAATTTGATGCTTGAGGTCGCAAAGGGCGTGCAGCACGAGGTTCCGCGCAAGCTCTACGGCGGCGCGTTCACGCTAGAGGGCAGGCCGCCGCTTGAAGCCGTGCCAGAGCAGGAGCTGCGCGGCGCATATATATTTTTGGAGCTTAGCCTAGGCAAATTCGAAGTCTCGCTAGCTCTTGCCGAGGCCGTGCAGGAGCGCATAGACGCGATGGATTTCGCCGAGCGCTTCGCTAAGCGCGACACCGACGAGATCGCAGACATCGTGCGAGCTGCGAAAATGCCGATAGGGCGCGTCTGCATCAATCAAAAAGAGAAAAAGCTAAAGCGAAAGCCGAGCGATAAATTTAAGCTTCCGCGCGCGGCTGGCGAGACTCTAGCGTTTAAAAATTTCAATTTCAAAATCGCCGTGATGAACGAGCTGATGTACGAAAAAGCCCTGCTACAGCCTAAATTTGACGTGTTTGAGTACTGCGAGGAGCGCGGCATCGATCCGTACGCGGACTTCGGCACGCTGCCGCAAGCCAAAAAGTGGTTTAAGGATTATCCGGTTCCTACAAATCTGGCTGAGCAGGTGAGCGAGCTCTACCTTGACGGCGGAAATGAAATTTACCTGCAAATCGCGCCTGATTGGGACGGCGAGGACGAGCTTTTTGACATTAAAAACATTGACGCCGCCGAGCTTGCGCCCTTCAAAAATCTTAAAAAAATCGAAACGACCGGCATCGGCATATCCAAAAAGGCGCGAAAAACCTGCGCGGATGCGGGGATTGTGATAGTTGATTGAGCAGGGGAATGGACGGACTTTGAGCCTTACAGCGCGCGGTTTTAAAAAGCTGAAATAGACTTTTGAGCTGCGGTGTGCGCTCTTAAAGGTCGCAATTGTTACCGCGCCGCGCAAAATTCTGCGCAAAATTCTACTTATATCGAGCGTTATAAATGAGCTTTGAAAGGCGCTTGGCGAAGCATCTGACATGTCTAATTTAGCGCGCGTTAAAAGCTTAGGAGCTCGTTTGCAGCGTAAGAGCCACGCCGCTAAATGTGCGAGATGAGTGTGTTGCGCGAGTAAAAATAGTTCGCTTTTTGATTTTGGAAAAAATCGCTGCGTAGCAAGGGGGTTAAATTTACCGCTTTTAAATTTTAAAATTTACAAAGAGCGGCGCTTGCGGCTTTGAATGTGCGGTTAAATTTAGATTTCATAAAAGATTAAATTCTAAGCGCGGTTAAATTTGCGTCTTTAATTTTGCTTGCAGCCCGTGTCATGCCGCAAAACATGGTGTGAAAACAGATCGCATTTGCGCGCGATCAGCGCGGATCAAATTAAAATTTCGTCTTTGGAATTTAGTCTGAATTTGCAGCTCGCATCAAGAAAGTATTTTTTGCAAGCCGATATTGAGTAGCCAAGAAGTGTCTTGAAACTTAGCATCGGCGGCTTAGAAAGTATTTTGAAATCCGCGCCAAGAGTGTGAAATAACAAAGTGCGGCGCTACTTTGCTGTTCTAAAACGCCGCTTCGGGGCTAAATTTTATAGCCGCATAAAGCCGTCGTCGTAGCTGCCTTCTAGCTTGCGGCGCATATCCTCGCGCCATTTTGGCGTAAGCGTCGTAAGTAGGTTAAATTTTGCTAACAGCCCTTCATCGAGGCGATCGCCGTAAAATAGATGATTTAGTTCCATCACGCTCATCATAGCGGGGTCGCGTCCCACGACGTAGATCTCGTCGCCTGCGCGGCACGAGCCGGTCTCTAGTACGCGGTAGTACCAGCCGGTAAGTCCGCTGCGCGCGATCTCCGCCGTCATCTCCGCGTTACCCCAGCGCATCGAGAGCTTGTAGCAGGGCTTGCGCGGCTGGCTTACTTGTAGCACCAGCGAGCCTATGCGGTGCACATCGCCGATGCAGACGTTTTGCTCGTGTAGTCCGCTGATCGTGAGGTTTTCGCCCATTGCGCCGTAGGCTAGATTTTTAAGCCCTAAAAACCTCTCCCACGCGGCGTAATTTTGCAGCGAGTTGGCAAAAATCGCCTTCTCCTCTCCGCCGTGATGCAGCGTGTCGGCTACCGCGTCGCCCTCGAACCCAAGCTCGTTTGCGCGCACTTCGCCCGCTCTAGCTTGCTTAAAAATCGCCGTCTCCCAGCGCTTTTTTAGAGGCTGCGTAGCGCGCTCGTCGCCGTAAGCGCGCGGTTGCCCGGTCAGCAATGCCTTTAAAATGGGCATTTTTCGCTCCTTAAAATTTGCATCCGTTCTCCTTAGATCATAAAATTTAGGCTATGATTTTAGCTCGAAAAGAATTTTAAAATTCTAAATTTTGCGGCGATTTTGCGCTAAATTCCAAGTGCGGGCTTGAAATTTAGCGCGCGGCGTTATTTGTAGTCGTTCGCGTCGTATCTTTTGCCGTCGTTAAAGTCGCTCAAAAGCCGCACGACGACGGGGCTAAGTAGGATGATCGCGATTAAGTTTGGGATCACCATCAGTCCGTTAAACATATCCGCTAGCCCCCAGACGAGGTCGATCTTTTGCACGCTTCCTATGAATACGAATGCGACGACTAAAATTTGCAAGAGCTTGACGAATTTTGCGCCCAGGAGGTATCGCACGTTGATCTCGGCGAAGTAATACCAGCCCAAAATCGTGGTAAATGCGAAGAAAAACAGGCAGATCGCCACGAAGCCGTAGCCGCCGCTGCGACCCAAAATTTGCGACCCGAAGGCTTCCTGCACCAGCGAGATGCCCGAAAATACCGCCTTGCCGTTTTCGAAGGTGACTACGTCGGTGCTGAGTACGACGAAAACGGTGATGTTAAGCACGATGAATGTATCGACGAAAACGCCCATTATGCCGAGCACGGCTTGATCTACGGGGTGTTTGACGTTCGCCGCGGCGTGTGCATGCGGCGTCGAGCCCATACCCGCTTCGTTTGAAAAGAGCCCGCGCGCGATACCGTATCTCATCGCAGTGGCGATCGTAGCGCCCGTAGCGCCGCCCCAAGCAGCCGATGGATCGAATGCGGCTTTGAATATCAGCGCGATGACGGATGGAATTTTATCGAAATTTGAGCCGATGATGACGAGACCGACTAGCACGTAGCAGATCGCCATTATAGGCACGACCTTTTCGGCTACGCGCGCGATCGCTTTGACGCCGCCGAAAAAGATGACGCAGCAGATGAGTGCTAAGGCCGCGCCGCTCACCCACTTCGGAATCCCGAATGCGCCGCTAAAGCCGTCTGAGATGGAGTTTGCCTGCACCATATTACCCATGAAGCCCAAAGCAAAGATGATGGCTAGCGCAAAAAACGCCGCTAAAGGCTTGGCAAATGGACTTTTGAGTCCGCGGCTGATGTAAAACGCGGGCCCTCCGATCATATGTCCGCTATCGTCCTTGGTGCGGTAAATTTGAGCCAGGCAGATCTCGGCAAAATTCGTCGCCATGCCCAAAAAAGCCGCGCACCACATCCAAAATATCGCGCCCGGTCCGCCCATAACTAACGCGGTGCTGGCGCCTACCAGGTTGCCCGTGCCGACCTGCGCCGCGATCGCCGTGGCGACGGCTTGGAACGAGCTCATGCCGCTTTTGCCCGCAGCCTCGCCGTGCAGGGAGAAGTTACCGAAAAGCTTGCGCGCGCCCATTTTAAATTTAAAAATTTGCACCAAATGCAAGCGCGCCGTAAAATACGCGCCGGTGCCGCAAAGTAGGGCGATTAGAAAGTACGGACCCCACAAAAAGGAGTTGATCGCGTCGATTGTGGCGGTGAGTTTGTCGAGAAAATTTTGCATGATCTTTTCCGTGAATTTAAGATGCGAAAATATATTTTAAAAACTCTTAAATTCCTATAAATCGAGGTAAATTTAAGCGAAATTTTAAAGCGTTTTTATAATTTTACTCAAGCATTAAGCAAAGCGGTATGTGCTGTTTGCTCTGCATGCCAGCTTGCCAGATAAGTAGCTTAGAATTCGCGCCTTAGCTGTCGAAATTTGCAAAGCAATCAACTGAAATTTTAAGCCTTATTATTCATCACTGCCGATGATTTTGAAAACGAACATCTTGCACGCGTTACAAAAGGCGGGAATCAGGCTAAATAGGCGCCCTTTAAGGCTCCAGCGGCTTTTATACATTTTCAGCATTGCAGCTTCTTTTATGAAGCGGATACGCTCAGGCTCCCAGCTCTGCACCTCCGCGCTGCCGCTAATGCCCATTTTAAAAGGCGCGTTTTGAATGTGCCGCATCGCGTCGTGGCGCTTGGAGTCGAATTTCCTAACCGAAAACTCGCTCATAAAGTCGCTCAGCACGTAGCCGCGGAATTTTTGCGCAAGCGCGATAAAAAATTTTTTAAATTCCTCTTTTTCAAAATACATACTCACGCCCTCTAAGATGAAGATGTAGCCCGCGCTGCCGTGCTTTGCGACTAGCTCGTCCATCCACGAGGGATCTAGCATCGAGTAGGGCAGACTGAAGTTATTCTTTGCTTTGGGCAGTAGTGCGTCGCGCACGGCGATGACGTCGGGCAGATCGAGGTCGTAAAATAGGGCGCTCGGTAGGGCGCTCTGGAGCCTAAGCGGGCGGGTGTCGAGCCCGGCGCCGAGCTGCACGATGATAGGGCGATCAAGCTCTGCTGCGAGCCGCAGCGTCTCGTCGTCAAAAAATTTCGCGCGTATCACGGTACCCGTTTTGCTAAGGCGCGCGTCGTTAAATTTCGCAAAATCATAATCGATCTGCTCTACGACGGCGCTTGAAAAGGGATCGTTTAGGATCGGACCCCTATCTTTGAAATCCAAATGGCGCATATAGACATTGATTAGCAGCGTCTCGGAGACGTTATTTTTAAAATTTAACTTTTGCATGAAGTTTCCTTTCTTGCGGTATTGCCGCGAGCAAAATACCGCTTATTTTTAATATGCATTATTATATCCTTGCTAAATAAAATTTCAATAAAATGATATGAATTTTTATTTAGAGACAGAATTTTAAATTCGCGCCGCGGGTTTTGACTATAATATTGCCGCGTAAAGCTCAATTAATTTTTGAAATTTTACGCGATGCAAAGCGCGGGTAAAATTTAGAATTTTAAAAGCTATAAAATTTATTAGCTCCGGCGACCTAGATGCGCAGCCATAGTGCGGATGGTAAATTTAATCCGCGCAGCTTTATCTTTGTCTAAATATTTCATTGTATAATTCTTAGCTTTTGGAGGTTATATGGAAAAATCGCGGCTGGGACTACTGCAAACCGAGGCTATCGCCACGCTTAGCGACGAGGAGCTTGCAATGTTCGAGCACCAAGTCATCAAAAAAGGCTATGTTTTTTATAGCGAGGCGCCCAAAGTTTTTATTTTTAAAAGCGGGCAGGCGAAGCTTTCGTTTTTTGAAGACGGCGAAGAATTCATCATCAACTACCTAAACAAGGACAATATTACCATTCTCAATGAAATTTGCGCGCTTGAGTTTTTAGAGGACAGCGAGATTTATACGATCGATGCGAGCGGACTAGGGGAGATCTTGGCAAATCGCAGCTTTTGCGAGGCATATATAAAAATTTTAACAGAGATAATTCTGCTGCAGCGCAAAATCACGCGTTCCATACTTTTTGAAAATGCAAAAGGGCGCATCGCGAGCTTTTTGATCGAGCTTGCAAACGAGCAGAATTTTCATCAAAATGGCTACAAATACGTCTTTTTGCCCTTTTCGCTAAAGGTGCTTTCATCCTTCGTGGGGCTCAAGCGCCAAAGCGCGAGTACCGCGTTTAACGAGCTTGTAAAAGATAACGTAATTCAAAAAATCAGCCAGCACGAGTTTTTGATCCTAGACTACGACAGATTGCTTAGCTACTGTGTTTAGGCGTGGGCTAGAGTTTTTAAAGCATTTATGCGGCTTAGGCGCGAAATTTTGTCTAAAGTTACGGCGCAGGATTTTACCTAGATTTACAGCGTAAAATTTTTATCAAGAGCTTGGTTTTGGAATTTCATCCCGAATTTCGCTTAGGATTTCGTCTAAAATTTTGGATCAAACGAAATTTTACGCATCGGAATTTTTAAAATTTAAGAAACTAAAAATGCGCGGCAAAGTGCCGCGCCATATTTTGTTTATATCGTGCTGAAGCGCGATAGATTAGTCTTTCTTTTTCATATCGTATTTATTTACCATAAATCCGACCAAGCCTACGAAAAATAGACCGCCGCAGATGTTGCCTAGCGTAACTGGGATCATATTTTTAACGATGAAATTTCCCCAGTTTATTGAATCTATTTGAGCCGCCGTTACGCCGTGAAGCGAGCTTGCAAGAGCATTTACATCGCCACCTGCAGCCGCAAGGTAGTGGCCTTTAGCGATGATACCTTCAGTTAGGATAAACATATTTGCCACGCAGTGTTCCATCGAGCAAGCTACGAATGCGCCGATCATCCACATAATTGCAAAGAATTTACCCGATAGATTACTCTCGCTGGTCGCAGTCCAGATAGACATACATACAAACACGTTACAAAAAATTCCGCGGATGAATAGCTCATGAAAAGGTGCGTTTATTTTGCCTGCTGCTGCAGGAATGAAGTGCTGCAAAATGTAGCCATCATATTTAAGCGGAAGTCCTGAGTAATAATACATATACGCGATTAACGCGCCACCTACAAAGTTAAAGCACCAAACGATAGCCCAATAGCCGATTGTTTTACCTAGCGGTAATTTGCCATCGGCAGCAGGTACGCCCGTTAAAACCGAGCTGGTAAATAGATGCCCACCGTAAAAAACCACCATCATCAGACCGCAGCTAAAGGTAATACCACCGATGAAATTCGATAAGCCAATAGATTGCTTTTCAGCCATTCCGACGGTCGAGTGAGCCCAGAAAATATCGCCCATAGCGATTGCAGCGCCCGCCATTATAGCTAGAAAAATTATGCTAATTAGCGGGGTATGCGCCTTGTGTTGCATCGAACTAGACACCGCTTGCGCGGTTTCTGCAGGATTTAACATTTACTCCTCCTCATTTAAATTTGAATCAATTTCTAAGATACGCTCATAAGCTTTTTGCGCACTTTTTTTTGCGCTCTCGCTTAGCCCTTCTTTAAAATCAAGGACATTATCGAGCAGCACGCTGATGCCCAAAAACAGCGTCTTTGGGCAAATTTTGCGCAAATAGCTTAGAAGCACCGGCGTAGGTAAGTTATGCGTCGAGTATATGTAGTCGCGATCGTTGCTGAGGTCGAAAAATTCTATCTTATTCTCATCAAAGCCGCTCATCGCATCTACTACGATTAGAATTTCAGGGGCAAATTCCCTAAGGGCTGCAAATTCGTTTTCGGGCACATCCTGCCCATAAAAAACGCGCCAATCTTTTAAGTTTGCCTCGACTATTCGCCCCGTTTCATTACCCACGTCGTCGTCGCCGCGAAGGGGATTGCCGATACAAAGCAACGCCTTTCGCATCAAAAATCCTTCCTTAGCACGAAATATCCTTCGCGCATATTTTTTAGCAGATCTTTAAGCTCACATTCGCAAAGCTGAGGGATTAGCTTAGCTGCGTGCTCGGCAAAAATTTCAATCTCGAAATACTTGCTTAGGTTACCGATCTTAAATTTAACGTAGTCGCCCGAGTTCTCGATGATGCGTTTAAATTCTTCATCGTTTATCTCAAGTACCTTTTCGCTAAAATCTATCGTACCTACGCCATGACCGACGCAGGTGGAAAAAACTTTGATATCCTTTAGCTCTTTAGGTAAATTTTCGTTTTCGTCCATATGCCGCTTTGTAAGCTTAAAAACCTCAATCATCGTTTGCTCCAGACCTCTTTTTGCGGATCGATCTTAAATTCCTCCGTAGCGCGGGCGTATTTTAGATATACGTCATTGTGCAATAGTGCCATGCACTCCGCGTATCTAGGATCCTCTTCGGTGTGGATAGCGTTAAGTAGAGCCTCGCGAGAAGCTTTTGGATCGTGAACGTCAGATGAGGTTTTGATCGCATCCATATATTTTGCAAATAAAACTCTTCCGAAAATATAGCTCATCAGCCTCTTAGCTTCAGCTTGCAGATCGCGCTCGAATAAAATATCGCCGATAACTGAACTCTTAACCGGTGGCGGAAGAGTGCTATCTTGCTCGTAGCTCTTCTTTTGAAGCTTTTGATCGATGATGCCAAGCGCCATGCCAAGACCATAGATGATGCTAGCAGGATGCGGAGGGCAGCCGGGGATATAAACATCTACCGGTACAATCTTATCGATACCACTCCATACGCTATATGCGTCATGAAAAATTCCGCCCGTGCTTCCGCAGGCTCCAAGAGCTACTACGATCTTTGGATCAGGTGCAGCCTCATAAGCGCGAAGCAGTGGATAATACATCTGTCGAGTAACCGGACCGGTGCAGACTAAGATATCTGCGTGGCGAGGGTTAGCTACGAGTTTAAATCCGAAGCGCTCCGGATCCCACATCGGCGTGATAGAAGCAAAAATTTCGATTTCACAGCCGTTGCAACTTCCGCAGTCGATACGATAAACGCTGAAGCTTCGTTTGATATTTTTCAAAAGCTCCAATTTTGCGGTTAGATCGTTTGCGTTTTTAATATTTTCGGGGACTTGATACAAACTCATTTTATTGCCTCCTCTATACCTTTGGTCACTCTTTCGACCGCTTGAGCTTTTTTGCATTCAGGACAGATATAGAGATATTTTTTAGCTTCTTCTAATCTGCCTGGGAGCAAATTTGCCGTACTTAGCTTTTCTAGCGTGTAATTGATGAGCCTTTTTGGGGTCATCGGCTTGCCGCAGCAGCTGCATTTCTCCATCTCAAGCTCGCCGTGTTGGATAAGCGCGCTTTTATCAAATTTTACCGCTAGCTCAAAGCTATTGCCTAGCCTTACCGCTCCCGTAGGGCATACCTCGTCGCAGCGACCGCAAAATATGCAGCGTCCGCAATCAAATTCCCAAATTAGTTTGGTTTGGGCTTCGTTCATCTTAAGCTCAATCGCATTAGATGGGCAGGCGATTCCGCACGCAGCACAGCCTATGCAAAGCTCATAGGTGTATTCAGGCTGCCCGCGAAAATTCTCGGGCACGATGTATGGCTCAAACGGATAAGCATAGGTCGCCTTACCATATTTTTCGGTAATGTCGAATAATTTCATCATCTTAAATCCTTTTTGCTAACCTTGCCGTCTTGGCAAAATTTCTTAAGGTCTTTTTCGGTTAGAATTTTACTCTTTCCGCTATTAATATCGACTAAAGTCACGCGCTCGGTGCATGAGTAGCACGGATCCATCGAGCATACGATTAGCGCCGCATCGGAGATGTTATTTCCGCGGAATTGAAATCGCAAGCTCGGCCAGTTGTTATACGTAGCGGCGCGACATCTCCAGCGGTAAACCTTCTGTGCGTTTCCTTGCATGATCCAGTGGACATTTTCGCCGCGTGGTGCTTCGTCGTGACCTAAAGCGTAGTTTTCTGGTCTGATCATAGTCTGTGGATCGATCATTATCGGAGTTTGCGGCATTTGATGCAAGCACTGCCTGATGATGTGGATCGATTGTTTAAGCTCTTTATACCTTACGACTTCGCGACTGAATACATCGCCACCGTGCTCTACGGCTACTTCGAATTCTATCTTGTTAAAGAAATCGTAAGGGTGATCGTAGCGGTTGTCGCGTTTAAAACCGGAAGCTCTCATATTTGGACCTACCGGGCTAAAATCACGCGCCACTTTGCGATCTAATACGCCCACACCTTTCCAGCGACCGATTTGGCGTTTATCCTCCATAACGGCGTCCCAAATTTCAGAAATTTGAACGTCGAGCTTGTTGATGATCTCGATGCTCTTGCGAATTTCATTGTCGGTCATATCGCGGCGAAGTCCGCCCATAATTACATTGCCATAAGTCTTGCGACCGCCGGTTACGAGCTGAGCTAGCTCCATGGAGTATTCGCGCACCCTAAAGATATGCATAAAGGCGTTATAGTTACCCGTTACCTCGCAGGCTAGACCGATATTTAAAAGATGGCTGTGA
>NZ_CALIJF010000033.1 GCF_938018035.1 uncultured Campylobacter sp.
GCTTAAATTTCATCGAAATTTTAAAGCTTACTTGATTATGTCGCGCTGACCTTTGGCGTTGATCTCGCTTAAAACGCCCATCTGCTCAAGCTGCTCGATAATCGTAGCGGCGCGGTTGTACCCGATACGCAAGCGGCGCTGCAGGTAGCTGATCGAGGTCTTCTCCTCCTCCAAAACAATCGCTTTCGCCTCGTCGTAAAGCTCATCAAGCACGATATTTTGCGGATTGATTATGCCGCCTTCTTGCTTGGCGCCCTCGTTTTCGATCAAAAATCGCTCGTCATAAACGACGCTTTCTTGCGCTTTTAAAAATTCTGCGATTTTGTTGATCTCATTCTCGGTCGTAAACGGCGCGTGCAGGCGGATGAGCCCCGGCGCGGTAGGCGGCGTAAAGAGCATATCGCCCCGCCCAAGCAGGCTGTCCGCGCCCATCTGATCCAAAATCACCTTGCTATCGACCTTCGAGCCCACGCGGAAGCTGATGCGGCTAGGCAGATTCGCCTTTATCAGCCCCGTGACGACGTCCACGCTAGGGCGCTGCGTCGCCACGATGAGATGTATGCCGCTGGCGCGCGCCATCTGTGCCAGACGCGCGATGTGGTGCTCCACGTCCTTGCCGCTCGTCATCATCAGATCCGCGAGCTCGTCGATGATAACGACGATGTAAGGCAAAATTTCGCCCCCCTCGCGCAGCATCTTTTCGTTGTAGTTGTCGATATTTTTCGTCCTGTTTTGCGCCATGAGCGAGTAGCGCTGCTCCATCTCCGCAACGAGATTACTTAGCGCAATGATCGCCTGCTTAGGCTGCGTGATTACGGGCGTTAGCAGGTGCGGGATGTCGTTGTAGATACTAAACTCGAGCATCTTCGGATCGATCATTATTAGGCGCAGACTCTTGGGCGAATTGCGATACAAAAGGCTAAGTAGCATGGCGTTGATGCCCACGCTCTTGCCGCTTCCCGTGGTGCCTGCGATGAGAAGGTGCGGCAGCTTCTTAAGATCGGTGACGAAGGGCTGGCCCACGATGTCCTTGCCAAGCACGATCGTAAGCGGGCTAGAGGCGCTTTTAAACACGTCGCTTTCTAAAATTTCGCGCAGATAGATCGTATCGATATTTTGATTAGGGATCTCGATGCCCACGACGTCTTTGCCCGGAACCGGCGCCTGGATACGGATGGTCTGCGCCCGAAGCGCCATCGCGAGATCGTCTTGCAGCGTTAGAATTTTACTTACTTTGATGTGCGCGGCAGGGCGAAACTCAAAGGTCGTAACGACCGGGCCCGAGTAGGTCCGCACCACGTCGCCGTCAATCTTAAATTTACGCAGCTTATCGAGCAGGTCGTAAATTTTACGATCGATCTCGCTCTCGTCGATGCTGCTTTTCTTTTTCGGCGGCAGGTTTAAAAAATCAAGCGGCGGCAGCTTAAAATCCTTGGGCTTAGCCACCCTGCCCTTATCGAGCTGATCCAAAAGCCTTTTGTTTTCGGCGACCTCTCTTAGGCGCTCGACCCTTTTTAGTCTGCTCGGCTTTCCCTTTTGCGGCATTTTAAGCTCGCGTTCAGCGGAAGCCTGCGGACCCTGCGCGTCACCAAAATTCTGCTCATTCTCGGGCTCGCGAGCATCGTTTAAATTTTGAAAATTTTGCCCGCCTTCAAAACCGCGCCCGCTTGCGCCCTGCTCCGCAAAATTACCCTGTTTCGCCGAACCGTCCTCTGCGCTCAAAGCGTCATTCGAAGCGTTAAAATTTTCCGCACCTCTTAATCCTTGCGCAGACGAATACCTTGCAAGCCCACCTCTTTGTGCTGCATCTGCGTCGCTAGCAAAATCGTCTCCAATTTCATCCTGCGAGCTTTCATCTCTTGAGCCAATAAAGCAGTTTTTGATGATGTCGGTAAAGCGATCTTCAAATATAAGCACTAGCGAAAGCACAAAAATCGTAATATTAAAAATCCACACGCCGACGCTTCCAATCATGCGCCTAAGTCCATCCACTGCAAAGCTGCCGACTGCTCCGCCGCTAGCGCCAAAGAGACTCGACTGCACCATCAAAATGGTAAAAAACAGCAAAATTGCGCCGATACTAAACTCAAAAAATCTAAAGTCAAAACCGCGAAAATGCTTATAAGCTACGTATGCTAAGGCGAGCAAAAATAGCGGATAGATGTATGCAAAATAGCCGAATAGCTGGGTATTAAACGAGCGAATGGCGTTGCCTGCGCTACCTACGAGTGCGGAATCGGGTGCAATAGTCGCTAGTGCGAAAAATATTATGATGGCCGATACGACGATAAAATATACTTCTCTAAATATGATATATCCTTAAATTTAAAGGGGTATTTTAGCCAAATGAAGGTTAAAATTTTATTTGAGGAGCGAAATTTTAATACTTTGATAAAATTCCGCGCCCTTGAAGGCGCGGAATTAAAGGGGTTAGTTTTTGACGGCTTTGCCCAGATCCCACATAGGCATAAAGATACCCAGAGCCAAAAGAAGAACCATGCCCGCCATAAAAAATAGCATGATCGGCTCTACGTAGCTTGAGATATTATCGATGATATCATCGAATTTCTCTTTGTAATAATCCGTGACGTTGCCAAGCATCTTATCGAGGTTACCGGCCTGCTCGCCCGCACTGATCATCTGAATAAGCATACTCTCATAAAGCCCTGTATTGTTAAACGCCTCTGTTAGGCTCACGCCCTGCTGCACGGCGATTTTAACGGTAGAGAGCTTCTCTTTTAAAGTATGATTATCCACCATTAAAACAGATGTATCCAGCGCATCAGCGATAGGAATACCCGCTCGCACGAGCTCTGTAAAAATAAGCATAAATCGCGACATAGTCGAGAAAAATATGATCTTACCAAATAGATAGACCTTTAAAATCGTCTTGTCAAAGCCCTTTTTAAACTCGGGATTATTGCGATATGCCCATCTAAGAGCTATGATAGTGCCTATTATACCCGCTAAAACAAAAATTCCATAATTATTAAGCGTGCTTTCGATACCAAGTAGAATTCTAGTAGGTAGTGGCAAATCCGCGCCCAAATCCTCAAAAATCTCGCGGAATTTCGGCACAACATACATCATCAAAACCGAAAACGCAATTGCCATAACGATCATAAGGATCATAGGATAACGCATCGCCTTTTTAAATTTACGCTGGTTTTCCCAAAGCTCTTGAAGCATAGCGGCAAGCTTGGCTAGAGACTCTGCCATATTACCGGTTGCTTCGCCCAGACTTACCATCGCAACGACGACATCACCGAGCTGTCCTCTAAATTTCTCCGTAGATTCGGTAAGACTAAGACCTGCGTTAAGATCGTCGTTCATCGCGCTGAAAATTTCTTTTAGTGTCTTATCCTCTGCCGCCCTTGCAACCTCTTTGATCGAGTCGTGGATTGAAATTCCCGCATTTGTCATAACCGAAAGCTGACGGATCGACGCTACTAACGGCAGTGTTCTAACTCTTCCGCTACCACCTAGCATGCGCGAAACCTGCGCCTTAAAATCGCCGCCCGTATTGGCTACGACTTGGGTTTCACCTCTTTTTACGATCGTCCCGCCTACGCGCTGCTTCATGAGGTTGTTTGCTTGCACCTTATCGCTAGCTTGCAAAAACATCTTCTTTCTTGCGCCCTTGGCGTTGTATTCAACTTCTAATTGCTTTTTCATTGTTTAGCCACCCTATAAATTTCTTCTATACTAGTTACTCCGCGCGCAGCACGTATAACACCATCTTCAAACATATCTATAAAACCCTCCTCCTTCGCCAAGGCCCTCATATCGTCCTTTGAGCCGCCGTTAGCGATCAAGCTCTGCATTTTATCGGTAATAGGTAAAATTTCACTAATCATCTCACGCCCCATATAGCCCGTCTGACCGCATTGATCGCAACCTACGGCCTTAAAAAATGTGTATTTTTCAGGCAAGAATTCCTTCAGCTGATCAAGCATCGATTTAGGCAGATTCGTAGGCTGCTTGCAGTGCGGGCAAAGCTTTCGCACGAGACGCTGCGCCTCTACTGCAATGAGCGCACCACTTATGAGGTAGGCCTCTATACCCATATCCACTATTCGCGGGATCGCACTAACGGCGTCGTTGGTGTGTAGGGTCGAGAAAACCAAGTGTCCAGTAAGAGCAGCCTGGATCGCGATCCTAAGGGTCTCTTGATCACGGATCTCACCGATCATTATGATGTCGGGGTCTTGTCTTAAGATCGAGCGCAATGCTGAAGCAAAGGTAAGACCCGCTTTTTCGTTAACTTGGACTTGTTGGATTAAATTTACTTGATACTCGACTGGATCTTCTACGGTAATAACCTTAGTATCGATATTTTTAATATCGTTTAGCGCTGCATATAGCGTCGTAGACTTACCGCTTCCCGTAGGTCCGGTAACCAAGATAATACCATATGGAGCCTTCATAGCGTTATTAAATTTCTTAAAGCTATCAGGGTGCATGCCTAGTTTTTCGAGGCTGATGATAACCTTGGATTTATCTAGGATACGCATAACGGTAGATTCGCCATTGATAATAGGCAGTGTCGAGATACGAAAGTCATATTCGCGACCTGAAATTTTCATACTAAACCTGCCGTCCTGCGGCTTGCGGCGCTCGGCGATATCCATATTCGAAAGTAGCTTCAATCGGCTTACTAGCGGTGGATAGATATCTTTATCAAAGATAAAAATTTCAGCGAGCATTCCGTCGATTCTGGTACGCACGACGCAGTTATTCTCGGTAGGCTCGATGTGAATATCGCTACCGCGCATCTTAATAGACTGGCTAATTATCATCTCAATGAGCTTCAAAATCGCCGAGGTATCATCGCTGCTTCCGCTACCGCCAGTGTTGGCGAGCTCTTTGCGGATCTCTGCTACGAGCCCCTTAATACTCTCTGAAAGCTCAAGCTTAGATAGATATTTATTTACTTGGTTTGGATCGGCCACTACGATTTTAAGCAGCTGTTTGCTAAACATAGCCTGCGCTTTATCTTGCGACTCAAGATTAAACGGATCAGAAAAAGCAACGTAAATATTCAGATCATCCGCTTTAACCGGTATCACGCCGTATCTTTTAAGCTGTGCGGTAGGAGTGCGTTCCGATAGCCTAAAGTCTATGTCAATATCGTCTAAATTCATATACGACAGGTTCATTTTCTTGGCTAGAATTTGCAAAAATTCCTTCGGATCCATCGAAAATTTTTCGCTTATATCGTCAAATTCTATCTGACGACGCTTGTATAACTCAACTAAAATCGAGCAAAAATCATCCTGGCTTAGATAGTTATCTCCGACTAAAACCTCGCCTAGCGTCAAGCCGATATCCATTTTATCTTTAATTTCCGGAACAACAGTGCTAGTAAGGATATTGTTTCTTATTAAAATCGCAACAATCTGCTCTTCAATCTTTGTCATTGCGATCACCAATAAATTTTAATCGAGCTAAGCTTATCGCCAGCATAAATTGCAATTACCATCTTTTTTACCCCTTCCTCTTCTTTGATAAAAAGCTCGGCACGCTCGCCGTTTTCTAGGGTAAAGACATACGTATCACTCTTTTTTACGTATGCTCTCTCCGTAAATTTATCAAAAATTTCAGACAAAATATAATTGATCTTAGGCGTGCGTATATAGCTAATATCCACGCCATCGCAAAGCGCCAAATAAAGCATCTTTTTTTGAAAAATTATAGTCGAATAAAGAGAGGCGTTCTCGCGAGCCTCTTTCGTCTTATAAAGCATCACCGTAGGCACGACAAGCTCATTTACTTTATCCATTTTCAGGCATGCCTTGGCATACATATTTGCAAGTGCCTCGCTTTGTTCTTCAATGAATAAATTTCGCACGCTTTCTTGGCAGATACGGTTATACTGACCGATCTGATCCCAGTTGCGCACATCATCGGCGCTAACTGCAAATAACGACGCGATCGCAAAAGCTAAAATATATAAAATTTTCATAGTTTGTCGCTTCTTATCTTTGAAATGAGGTTAGAAATTTCGCTATTTTTCGCCTTTGCGTTAAAGGTCTCAAGAGCGTAAAGCGCGTCTTCCTTACGACCTTTTTTATAATTGGCTTTAGCAAAAATTATCCAGCTGGCGACGTTGTCCTTATCAAGCTCATTTGACGTAAGAGCCCATTTGATCGCATTATCGTAGTCTTTCTTATTATACGCTTCTTCGGCTAGCGATAGCGAATACTCAATCTTATTCGTCGCGTAAAATTTGCTCTCCAAGCTCTGCTTATCTTCGCTTAAATTTGAAGTTTTTATCTCAATTCTAGAACTTAGCGGAGCGCTACTTGCGGTATTTGTAGAACCTCCCGAGAAATTTGATTTAGGCGGCAATGGAGCGCGTCCAAAATCGATAACCTCATTTTTAGGTGGCTGATTTGCAAAAGCTGCGTTATTGGTATTAGGTACGTTAAACGTAGGAACATTTTGATTGCCAAAATTCTGATTGCCAAAATTTTGACCGCCGAAATTCTGCGCCTGAGCCTGCCCGCCATAGTTTCCGCCATTTTCGTAATTATTGGTTATCTTAAACCCACCGGAATCCTCGCTGGATAGCACGCCTACGTCATTTAAATTTAAGCTTGGACGTTCCTTTTCGTGTTTAGAGTTAGAGGTACGGGCAACTTTCGGAGCGCTGATATTATAATCTTCTTTGGAGATATTATTTTGCACTGCAAGATCTGCCGCCTGCTGCTCGGCATCATTAGTAGAATTTGAAGTACCACCCTTGTCCTCAATATTTTGATTGATACTTGCCATACTGACGCTATCGCTATCTTTAAGCAGCCAAAATATCGCTCCGATCGCAACCGAGATCAATATCAAAAGCCCCAAAATCGTCTTGTCGAATCTCAATACGAAATTCGGCTTAGATTTCAAAAAGGAAAACTGCTTTCTGTTTTTGTTATACTCTTCCCATTTTTTTTCAAGTTCGTTTACTTCGTAAAATTCAAGCATTTATTATCCCCGAGCCTATCGCTGCCATCTCTATAATTTTATTATTAATCTGCGAAAAACTAATTTCCGTAGGTTTATTTACTTCGTAATACTCAAAAAGCTCATACATCTTATACATAAGCTTGTTGATATTTCTCATATTGCCGTCCGTTAAATTTAAAATCAAATCGAAATTATCGTCGCTAAACATAAAATAGTATTGTTGAAAGCCATGAAGCACAAGCTTTTTTTCAATATACAGCTTGACTTCGCCTAAATTTGAATTAGGAAGCTCAATGCTCTCCCAAATTCTAGTTTTAAAATAATCCTTTGCGAGGCGATCTTCCTCATCCGTCTTATGTACCGTAAATAAAAATTTAAACAATCTAGTATCTGCCATAAGACGAATTTTTTCTATTAAATTTCCTGGATACAGCTGAGCTTCGTCGAGCAAAATAACGACCTGCTCTACCGCTCCGACATTGGTAGAGATGCCAAATCTCTCTCTGTAAACCCGCATAAAATTTTCATAATTATCAATTGGCTCGCTAGGAGTTGAATGAAAAATCTGCGAATACAACTCTAAGAAAAATTCTTTCTCATCAAAAAACGGCTGCGGCACAAATACGACTCTTACCTTTTTTTCAAGATCGACCTTGATCTTATTAAGCAAAAATGTCTTGCCGCAACCCGGTTTGCCGTAAAAAAGTATAAGTTTTAACGGCTTTTGCAAAGCATTTAAAATTTTATGATAAGCAAGGGTCGATTTATCGAGATTAACGAAGTCCGAGACTTCGTTATCCTCGATAAAAATCTCCTTGATCGCCGTATAGTTATTACTCATTTTCGTAGATGGATTTTGAGTAACCTAGCTCTTTAAGAGAGGTAGCAAGCGGCGCGCCGGTATTGTCGATGATATGTGGAGTTACTACAAAGATTAGCTCTGATGTGCTCAAAACATCGGCAGTACTTTTGAAAAGATTTCCGATTAATGGAATTTCAGCTAGCACAGGCACCCTAGTGTTATTCTTGGACTTAGTTGCGCCGATTAAACCGCCTAAAATTACAGTATCGCCATCATCTACCCAAACTACACTAGAGAGTTTCTTTTGCAAGGTATCAGGTGCGATATCTCTTCTGCCATTCTCTCTCCTTACATTATCTTCGGCATATTTAAGAGAACTTAAAGACGGATTAATTCGTAGCATAATCCTATTATCATCTGAAATTTCAGGCAAGATATTCAAAAGAATACCTACAAAGATCGAATACTGATCATCCGACTGAGTATCTCCGCCTTGATAATCACCTGTAGTAGTAGATTTCAATACATAGTTAATGGTATCACCTACAGAGATAATAGCAGGCTGATTATTCATCGTAGTTACCTTAGGGCTTGAAATAACCTTAGTTTTACCTTTAGTCTCTAGGAAGTTAATCAAACCGTCGATATTGAAATTTAGATTAGCCCCTATCGTCCAAGTTCCATGAGTATCGCTAGCCTTTCCTCTATTGCCGTTATCTATGTGATAGCCTGAAAGTTTCTTTGGATCCCCGCCCACATAGGTATTAAATCCTAGTTGGAACTTACTCCAATCTATACCGGTGGTGTATTCGTTATTTAGCTCGACAGATATGATATTTACATCTAGCAAGACTTGACGACTAAGGCGTTTTTGCATACCGCTTAGATATCTATCTACGCGAGCTATCTGAGACTTCATAGCAGTAACGGTCACTAAACCGGCATTTTGATTTATAATAGGAGCGACTGCGACGTATTTTTCGGTACCGTTATTTAAAACAGAAGTGATTTCCTCGCTAATCTTCTCCCAAAAATCAAATTTCTCTTTGGTAGTGATCTTATTATCTTCTTTATTTTCTTTATCGTCGCTATCATCTACTTTCGTAGGTGCGGAATCGACAGAAGATTTAGTAACAGCAGTACCTTCTCTAATAGAAGTGATGTAATCCACTTTAAAAGTCCTAGTCTCTAGCGCTGAAATTTTTAATATGCCATGAGAATACTCATAGCTTAGATTATTCTCTTTTATGAGTAGATCTAAAACTTCGCGTAAAGAAAGGTCTTTGATGCTTACGCCTTGCAGTGGCTTACTCATCTCCTCTTGAGCGATAGCGTCTTTTGCTACCACCGAAAAGCGGCACATATCGGATAGCTGAGTTAGCATCTCGTTTAGCGTAACGGTATCGTTAATCTTAATATTTAGCGCCTTCCTATCGCAGTTACCTGCAGTTGCGGGAGCGGCATATAGACTAGTAGCCGTAACAGACAAAGCAAGCATAGCGGCTATGCTAAGCTTTTTACTTATATGTAATAATGACATTTTGACTTCCTTGTTTTAGTGTTAGTTCGACTTTATTTTCATCGTCGTTGGTAATAATAACGCTATTACCCGTTATTTGCACGATCTTATATGAGCCTACATACTCGCCCAAACCATACCACTTATCGTTTAGCTTAACCTTATCACCCATAATACCTACTAGCTGATAACCTAGATCCACCTGCTGATTAGCTTCTCTAGGCGCATTAGCTTCTTTAGGATAAAACGGATCTTGCAAAGAAGCTATCTGCTCATCGCTAAGACCTACTCTAGGCTTACTAAGATCATCAAATATCGCATCGTACTTAGCTTTATAGGCTCCATTACTAGGCGCCACCGTCTGATTATTATCTACAGCAAATAGAGCAGTAGAAAGTAGCAAAGAGCATAAAATTAACTTTTTCATTAGTAATTTACTCCCCAGATAGATATACCGATGCTTCCACCGATTTTGCCATTTTTAGTGGCATTGATATCCATCTTATTTACATCTACGATCATCTCCGATTGTTCGATAAGGTTGATATACCTAAGGACGTTCGAAAATGCTCCTTCAAATTTCACATCTATATCCAGCAAAGCTTCAGGCTGAAAAATTTGTTTGATGCTAGGCTCTCTTCTATCGCTGTGAATAGCATAAATTTTAATATTGTTATTCTCTGCGATCGTTGAGAGGCTATCCATAAACTTAGCCCAGTTCTTTTCATTATAGGTAAGCTTTGAAATTTCTTTTAGCTTGTCGTCTAGATACCCACGCTCATCATTGATATTTTTAAGGTTGGTTCTAGCACCATTGAGGATATTGCGTTTATTATCAACGAAAGCTTTAGGATCACCGCCAAAAAACTCGTTATACTCTCTTTGTGCGCCTTCAAGCTTCGTCGTGGCAGTACTTAGATTTGTTTCGCTCTCCTCTAAATACGGATCCGCATAGCCACTCAAAATAAAGTAAGCTACCACACCTACAAACAATAAAGCTATGTAAAAATAGTTATTTGCACTATTTCCCTTGGAGGCAAACCATTGATCAAGTTGATCTAATGAACTTTTCTTTTTCATTATTTAACCTCCACACTGATGTTGCTATCGTAAAAGACGGTTTTATTACCCTCTTGTAGCGCGATTGTTTTAGTATCCACGCCATACACCTCTTTTTTACTGATATCCTCTAAAAGCTCGGTCATCTGCTTATCGTTTTTGGTGCGCACCTGAACAGTTAGAGTCCTATTCTCATCACCGATCCTAACCATATTGCCCTTATTTTTAACGACCATATTGGTTAGCTCAAAAATAGAAACACCCTTCATAGCGTAATTGTTTTTCTTATCTAAGATGGCATTAATTAGTTTGCGCCTGTCATTAAGCTCCTTACCACTCTTAGCAGCCTGGGCATTTACCTCTTTAGTCTCTTTATCCAAACGCGCACTTTCATCTCTAGCGGGACCCATCTTTTCCTCTAAACCTTTATATTCGCTAGTTTTATCATTAGCTACCATATTATTATAATAGCCGTAGCCAAAATTATACGCAGGATACGCAGCGCCAAGTAAGCAGCCTAGCAGCATATAGCCTATCAGCTTGCCGGTTGATCTTTGAGTCAAAGGCGGAGGTCTCATAAACGGCGAGTAGTTGTGATCGTCATCTTTGGTAACCAAATAATCTTGACCTACCAAGAACATCAAAATATCTAGCTGAGTGAGCGGATAATCTTTCGCGTTGATTGCAACGTTAAAATTAAAATCCTTGTATCTTAGCTTTAGATTATTTTCTACAAAAACCTCGATCGCAGGAATTTTACCAATATCCGTTCCGATATAGACGTTTTGAATATTGACGTTGTAAATTTTACTAATACCGTTCAATACGTCGTTGATGTAGTAAAACATATCGTCAAAAATTTGGATCATATAATCGCGTTCGGTCGGATTTTCTAAATTTACTCCCTGTTTGGAGAGCAATCTATAAAAGCTCTCTTCATCGACTCTACTACCGACTAGCTCGACATATTTTTCATGCAAAAATTTTAGGTTATATCTTACTTGGCGGGATTGAAAATATTCGCCGTTTTGATACACTACCAAAAACGCATCGTCGCGTTGCAAGTAGATGAAGCAGTCGATTCCGTCGCGAGTTAGGACGCCTCTATTATACAAGCCCTCGTATAAAAATGGAGCCATAGCCACATAGTCGATGTAGTTCGTCCTAGCGGCGATCGCATCGAATTCTGAAGTGAGTTTAGCATTATCTACGACAAAGACGTTGAAAATTCTATCATCGCCGCCAGCGCCTATTACCTCACTATAGGTAATTTTGTAATCCAAAGCGGTGTCAAGCCCCAGCTCCTCATACACCTTAACGACGATCGCATCTAAAAGATCCGCGTCCTCTACCGATCTGCTTATCTCGACCGTCGCAGTCATTATATCCTTATACGGAATATATGAGACGTAAGTTTCCTTCGCACGATTTGCTTTTGAGAAGTCGTGCTCGAAAACTTCATTCTCACTTAGACCGAATATGGTTTGCGTGACTTTGTTAATCGCAACAATCGAACTAGCATTTTTACTATTCTTTGCCATAACACTCCACTTCCAAATGAAATTTTCTACGCTGCTAATACTAATAGAAATAAAATAAAATGTCAATAGATAAAATCGGTTTTTACCCTAAATTCGTCATTTTTCCAGCTTTTTTTTACAAAAACTGTTAATTTTAAGTAAATTTTGACCTTAGAAAAATTTGAAATTAACTTTTTGGCTCGAATTCCAATTCGCTTGATCGCCTCGCCGTTTTTGCCGATCAACATCTCTTTGTGTGAATTGCTGTCCGTTATGATCCGCGCATAGACCGAGATCAGACCCGGTTTTTCCACTATTTTTTCCATCACGACATCGCTGCAATACGGGATCTCGTCGCTCATACTCTCAAAAATCGCCTCAAGTATGAAGTCGCGGTAAATTTCACGCTCGTTGGTCGCGCTTAAAATTTCAGGATCATAAAAGTACTCATGCTCGGGCAAAATTTTACAAATTTCGTCCAAAACCTGCTTTTTATAGACCTTTTTTTTGATGCTAACGGGGATTATCGCTTCGAATTTATCGGTAAATTTTTGATATTGCAGCAGCTTTTGCACGATCTTTTCGTCGTTTGCTTCGTCAGTTTTAGTTAAAATTACGATGTGTTTGGCATCTGCGTTTAAATTTAAAAATTTTTCGTATTCAGATGTATCATCGTGCACGGGCGCCAAAAACAGCACCAAATCGCAACCCTCAATCGCCCCGAGCGCCACTTCGACCATCAGCTTATTCATCAGCTTGGCGCTTTCGTGCAACCCCGGCGTGTCCGTGAAAATCACCTGATCTGCGCCGTTCATCGCGATGCCGCTAATCTTGCGGCGCGTGGCGTTGATCTTGTGCGAGACGAGCGAAATTTTCTCGCCGCAGAGATAGTTTAACAGCGAGCTCTTGCCCGCATTCGTCCGCCCGATGAGCGTTACAAATCCGCTTTTCATATTTTCCTTAAAT
>NZ_CALIJF010000034.1 GCF_938018035.1 uncultured Campylobacter sp.
GGCATTTATAAATTTCAAGAAATTTCAAGTCCAAATTTTATATTTGCGCGGAAGCGACGCTGTGTATTTTATCCGCGTAGAATTCTGCCGCGTAAAATTTTACCTAGCAAAATTATGTCTCGCAAAATTCTGCTGCGTAGATTTCAATTCGCCGCGCTCAAATTTTATCCGCCGCTCTGAAATTTATCTCACCGCACCTAAATTTCTCCAGCCTGTCGCGCTTTACCCAAATTTATATTTAGTTGTTGTAAAATGCGTTTTTAAAAGGATTTTAGCGGTTTGTGATATGAGTATTTTAGAGTTTACGGAGTGCGTAGGCATCGCTTCGGCGGCGCTGAGCGGGTTTTTATTCGGCGTAAAGAAGGGCTGCGATTGGCTTGGGATCTTTATCGCGGCGTTTTTGACTGCGCTTGGCGGCGGGATCATGCGCGACACCTTGGTAAGCCGCGAGATCTACTCGTTCACGCACTACGCGCCCGTAACCATCGTGCTCGCGGTAAGCGCCGTAGCCATTTTTGCCAAACTTTACGAGAACCGCGATTTGGAGGGTAAATTTTTATTTATTCTAACCGATGCGATCGACGTCGTAAGCTTTTCGATCGTAGGGGCGATGGTTGCGCTAAGCTATAATCATAACGTTTTCGGCGTGGTGCTGATCGCGTTTTGCAACGGCGTGGGCGGCGGTATTTTGCGCGACGTACTGCTGAACGAAGTGCCGTGGTTTTTGCATACGGGGCTTTATGGCACGATAAGCATGGGCGTGGGCTTAATATATTTCGTGCTTGATGGATTGGGGCTTAGCGGTGTAGTTTCGGTGCTTATTTTGCTGGTTTTAGGGGTTGCGTTTCGCATGGTGGCTTATTACAAATCTTGGCATCTGCCTAAAGTGGAGTATAAAAAATGAACTATTTGATGGATAATTTCGCGCGCGTAAACGTAGCGCTAGTAAGAGGCGAGGGCTCGATAGTCTATGATGAAGCGGGCAAGGACTACGTAGATTTTGGCGCGGGCATCGGCGTAAACTGCCTTGGGCACGCAAACGAGATCGTCTTAGAAGCGATCGGCACGCAAGCCGCGCAGATCATCCACGGCTCAAATATCTATAGAATTCTGCCCCAAGAAGCCCTGGCTCAAAAGATTAGCGAGCTTTTAGGCTATCGCAGCTACGCGGTGTTTTGCAACTCCGGCGCGGAGGCTAACGAAGCTGCGATCAAAATGGCGCGCAAATACGGCACCGTAAACTTCCCTAATAAGAAATTTGAAATTCTAACTCTGCGAAATTCCTTCCACGGTCGCACGCTAGCGACACTGCAAGCTACGGGGCAGGAGAAATTTCATCCGGAAATTTTTGCGCCTTATATGCCCGGGTTTAAATTTTTCGACGATATCGACGATATCATCGCGCATATCGATGAAAATAGCGTCGCCGTGATGATCGAGCTCGTTCAGGGCGAGGGAGGTATCAAGCCTCTGGATAAGGCGAGCGTGCAAAGGCTGGCGGCTGTTTTGAAAGAGAAAAAGCTACTTTTGATCACCGACGAGGTGCAGTGCGGCGTATATCGCACGGGCGAGTTTGCGACGTCGCAAATTTACGGCATCCGCCCCGACATCATCACCTTTGCCAAAGGTCTTGCGGGCGGCGTGCCGATCGGCGCGTGCGTGGCGCAGCAAAACATTTTCGCTCCGGGCGAGCACGGTAGCACCTTCGGCGGTAACTTTTTGGCGACCTCTACGGCGCTTGCGGTGCTTTCGCAGCTTCAGTTTTTAAAAGCGAGCGGCAAGCTTGATAAGACTATAAAAAGATTTATCAAAAAACTAGACGGGCTCGCCGCAGACTATCCTAGCCTGATCGAAAAGCGCGTGGGGCTCGGTCTGATGCAAGGCCTCGTGCTGCGCGATGAAAAAAATCTGAGCGAGATATTTAACAAAGCCCTGCAAAACGGACTTTTGATCCTAAAATCCGGCAAGCGCACTCTTAGATTTTTGCCTGCGTTAAATATCAAAAAACCGGAGATCAAAGAGGGTTTTGCGCGCCTATGCAAGAGCCTGGACGAGATAGTGTGGACGTGAAATTTAGCGATTTTTTCGAGGGCTGGCTAAACGAGAGTTACTACGCAAATGCCGCTAAAATCGGCAAGAGCGGCGATTTTTACACTGCCGTGAGCGTAGGAAGCTTTTTTGGGATATGCATCGCGCGCGAAATTTTACGCCTAAGCGCGGATTTTTGCGCGACGCAAGAGTTAAGCTTAGACGCGGCGGCGAACCCAGATAGGTCGCGGCAAAACCTTGCGGCGAGCGAGCTAAATTTAGACGCTGCGCCTGCAAAAAAGTCGCACGATAGCGCCAAAATCGCTATCGTAGAGATCGGCTCGCACGACGGGCGGCTGCTTTGCGACATAGCGCAAGCTATCTTTACGCTGGGCGGTGCGGCGGCGCTTGATAAATTTAGCTTTGCGATTATCGAGCCGCACGAGCGCCTGCGCGAGCTACAGCGGGCGAGCTTTGCGGAGAGCTTCAGCGACGAGATCGCGCTAAAGCATTTCACGAGCGCGCATGAGGCGAAATTTAAAGATGCGATCTTTGTGGCGAACGAGCTTTTCGACGCCTTTAAATGCGAGGCGGTGGACGGCGAAAATATGCTTTTTATCGAAAGCGGCGCGGCAAAATTTGCCCCCATAAAAGAACGCGAAATTTTGACCCTCGCGCGCAGATTCAGCATATCGCGCGGCGAAATCCCGGTAGGATACTTTCGCTTCGCCCGCGAAATTTGCGCCAGCGCGCAGCGGTTTTATTTCATAGCCTTCGATTACGGACAGATGGGCGCTAGCGGCGATTTTAGCCTGCGGATTTACCGAAACCACGAGATTTTTAGCTTCTTTGAGGTGCAAAACTTGAGCGATTTTTATGGCAAGAGCGATCTTACTTACGACGTAAATTTTGAAATTTTGCGTGCGGCGTTTGAGGACGCGGGCGTCGTGACGGCGGATTTTAAAAGACAGATCGCGGCTTTGATAGACTTCGGCGCGGCTGAGCTTTTAGATCTTTTTATGCAAAAAAGCGGCGAGAATGGCTATCATAACGCGCTTTTGCAGTTCAATCACCTGCGCGCTGAGTTTGGCGAAAAATTTAAGATGATAAAATTTAAAAAGGGGCTTTGATGAAAGCTTTTATCGATTGCGACTGCGAAATTTTGCAAAAGACGCTGGAGTTGTTTTTGAAGGACCATACCGTAAGCGCGCAGGATTGCGACTTTATAATAAGCGACGAGCTGCAAAGCTCGGCAAAACCGCTCTTTTTGATCGGCGAGGACGGAGATTTGGCGCTGCCGTTTTCCAAGCAGATGTTATTATCGACGCTAGAGGATTTTCAAAGCGAGTTAAAGCGAGATTTTAGCGAATGCGATACGGCGAGTGCGGAAGATGAAATTTGCGCGCTGTTTGATGAGTTTAAAGCAAAAATCATCGAAATTTTAAGAAGGCAAAATGGCTAAATTTTCCAAACCTGACGGCGCGCTCTTTACGCAAATTTCAAGCGGCATTTATAGGGGTAAAAAGCTTGCTCTGCCTGCGCTTTCGAGTACGCGCAGCACGAAAAGCATCGTAAA
Source organism: uncultured Campylobacter sp. (assembly GCF_938018035.1). Lineage (GTDB taxonomy): Bacteria > Campylobacterota > Campylobacteria > Campylobacterales > Campylobacteraceae > Campylobacter_B. The sequence goes on from NZ_CALIJF010000034.1 coordinate 3,605, forward strand.
GGGCTCGTTTTTCGATACGTGGCGAGCGCAGTTGCGCGGCGCGACGTTTATTGAGTGCTTCGGCGGTAGCGGTGCGATGGCGCTTGAAGCGCTAAGCAACGGCGCAAAAAACGTTTATGCGATCGAAAAGGACGTCGCCGCGCATAAGATAATGCGGAAAAATTTCGAGCTTTTTAGGCTCGGTGCAAATGCGATTTTGGGCGATTGCTTCGAGCGACTACCCGAAATTTTGCACGAGCTGCAAGCGGATATGAACGGACGCTCGGGCGCGAATTCGCTAAATTTGAGCGGCAAAAATTTAGACAAAAACCGCGCTTCCGATGCCGCCTGCTGTGAGAATTTAAGCAGCGAAAAAGAGGGTTGTCGCAAAAGCTTTAGTAGCGTAGAGCAGGGCGAGGACAGATACCGCGGCACGCAAAGCGGCGTGAAAGATTTTGTAAAATGCGGTACGCAAAACAGCGTGTCTTACGGCACGCAAAATGGCGCGCAGGGCGGCACAAATGCTGATTGCGCAAGCGAGGGTTTTGGCGGTTGTGCCCAGATTGGCGATTATGCGGGCGCTTCTAATATAAAATACCGCGTGAATTCGCTAGCCACGGACGCCGCGAGCTTTGGCGAAAAGGTTGACAATAACTGCGCTTCGAAATACGACGCGAGCGGCACCGAGACCGTTAATTGCAACGTAAATTTAAGCTCAAAATGCGGCGAGAGCTCTAATTTTGACGCAAATCGCGGTACGGGCTTAGGCGCGAGCTGCGAAGAGAAAGAAATCTTAAATTTAGGCGAAAATTTTAACGCTAGCTACGGAGAAAATTTACATTCAAACGCAAATTTCATCTATGATTCAAGAAAAAATTCCACTGCGAATTCTAGTGGTAATTTTGGTGCTAGTTGCGAAGAAAATTCGCGCCCAAGCGTAAATTCAACCCACGGTTCAGGAAAAAATTTCGCCGCCAATTCCAGTGAAGATTTAGCCTGCGGTTTATGCGAAAGCCCTGCCGCAAATTCTAGCGAATGCTCTGCTGCAAATTCTAGCGAGAGCCATACTGCAAATTCCAGAGAAAATTCCGTATCTGATCCCGCGCGCAGAGTGTTTGTCTATCTGGATCCGCCGTTTGCGATCAGGCAGGGCTTTGGTGAGATTTACGAGCGGGTGCTGGCGCTGATAGCGCGCCTGGGCTCTGCGCAGTGCGAGCTGCTAATCGCGATCGAGCATATGAGCGAGCTTGAGCTGTCGCCTAAAATCGGCGATTTCGCGCTGCTTAAATCGCGTAAATTCGGCGCTACGACGATGAGTTACTACGCAAAATGAAAAGCTTAAAGCAAATTTTAGATTATTACGCCGATTTGAAAAATTGCGACGCGGATCTTTTCGGAGCGCCCGATCCGCTGCAGGTCGCAAAGCAACAACGAAACGACGTCTCGGCGCTTATCTGCGCGCTGTTTGCTTACGGGAGCGCGGCTCAAATTTTAAAATTCCTCCGCTCGCTTGATTTTTCGCTTTTGGACGCGAGCGATGAGCGCATAGCAGCGGAGCTTGCGGGCAAAAAATATAGATTTCAAAGCCCGCGCGACGTCGCTGAAATTTTTATAACTTTAAAGCGGCTTAAAAACAGCCTTAGCATCGAGGAGAGCGTGCTTTGCGGCATGCAAAAAAGCGGACGGATCGAGGATGGGATAAATTTTTTAATCAGCAAAATTTACAAATTAAATCCCTACCGCAGCCCGGGGTATGAGTTTTTTTTCGGGCGCGGCTTCTCGCAAAAGCCCACGTCGCCGTACAAGCGCTACAATCTTTTCCTGCGCTGGGCGGTGCGCGACAGCGACATCGATCTGGGGCTGTACAAAAAGATCGAAAAATCGCGCCTCCTCATCCCGCTCGATACCCACACGCATAAAGTTTCGCTTAAGCTTGGGCTGATCGATCGCAAGAGTTACGATTTTGAGGCGGTTTTGCAGCTTACGCAAAGCTTAGGACGCTTCGATCCGAGCGACCCTATCAAATACGACTTCGCGCTGTATCGCCTCGGACAGAGCGGCGAGATAGATAAAATTTTACCCGAACTGAGCGCGAGCCTCGGCAAAACTGCGAAGTAAGTCGGCGAAATTTTACCTAACACGCGCGATGAAATTTTATGAAGCTTTAGCGTGATTGCACGGCGGAATTTTGCGCTATTTTGACGCATAAATAGGGCTGACTTTATGGATTTTGCCGTACGTCTTGAGTACAGCGTGCCGAAATTTTATGGAATTTCGGCAAGAGATCGCTTCGTAAAATTTCACAAATTTTACGGATAGCCGCATAAATTTATAGGGCTGTCTTGCAGAATTTTGGTAAAATTCTGCCGCTTTGCGTTGCAAAAATTTTATGAAATTTTGCAGCTCGTGCGCGACGCGATAAATTGCATGGAGCTAAAACAGCAATCGCGCGGTAAATTTCATAAAATTTAAGCAGAGAGGCGCAGCAAAATCCGATATAATTCCGCGAAATTTTATAAAATTGCACGGAATTTTAGCAGGCGCTCGCATGCGTTTTACGGCGCATGGTGGTTTGCGATCGTAATTGCGCGGAATTTTTTGCAGACACTCGCGGGCGCCCGTCTGCGTAATTTGAAAAAAAGGACAAAAATGGAGCTTGAGCTTTGGCAGTTTGCGGTGCTTTTTGCGGCGGCGTTTTTCGGCGGATTTATCGACTCGATCGCGGGTGGCGGCGGGCTGATCTCGCTGCCTGCGCTGCTTGCCGTGGGCGTTCCGCCGCATGTAGCGATCGCCACAAATAGATTTCAAGGCAGTTTCGGAAGTTTCACCGCCGCTTTAAATTTCATCCGCAAGGGCTATGTCGATGCGGCGGAGATCCTGCGCGGCGTGATTTTTACGTTCGTAGGCGGGCTCGTCGGCGCTTATGTCCTGCTCCTAATCGATGCGAAATTCCTAAACTACCTCATTCCGATCCTACTGCTGGCGCTTTTCTTTTATATGATTTTTTCGCCGAACCTAGGCGAAGCGCCCGCCAAACCCAAGATGTCAAAAAAGAGCTTTTACGCGATTTTTGGGCTTGTTTTAGGGTTTTACGACGGATTTTTCGGCCCTGGTACGGGCTCGTTTTGGACGTTTGCACTCGTGGGAATTTTAGGGCTTTATATGAAAAAGGCGGTCGCACACACGAAAGTTTTAAATTTCACCTCAAACATCGTCTCTTTGGGCGTTTTTATCATCGGCGGGCAAATTTTATGGCTCGTCGGAGCGGTGATGGCGGTCGGACAGATCGCGGGCAGCTTCGCAGGCTCAAGCCTAGTGATGCGATGCGACGTAAAATTCGTGCGCAAGATGCTTCTGCTCGTCGTTGCCGCCACGATTTTAAAGCTACTTTACGGACTGATTGCAA
>NZ_CALIJF010000035.1 GCF_938018035.1 uncultured Campylobacter sp.
TTCGTGCAGAAGCGAGCCGGGTGAGACGGAGTTTCGGCTGGAATTTTAACTTTACGCAAATGAAATTCTGCGCGAATGAAATTTTAGCAGGCGGGCTTGCTGGGCTTAACCTATGGGTTTAAATTTAACTAGCGATTTTGCCTACGAAATTTGCGCCAGATTATAATTTGACGGCGGAATTTACGCATATAATTCGGTCGCGTCCGCAAAATTCGCCGATTGGTTTGCAGAATGCGCAGCGAAAATTCTATAAAATTCCGTGAAATTCTATGTGAATGCGGGCAAGATCGCGGCGGCTATGGATAAAATTTGCAGCAGCTTAGATAAAACTGCGCGCGATAATTGACTAAATTCCGCGAATTTCGCCCGCGCACCAGTTGGGTTCGCCCTTGCTCTGTTGCTTCATACACACCGTATTCATAACTAGTGCAAAAGGCGGTATCGTTTTGGATTTTGGTACCAAAAGAGAACACATACCCTGCTTCTCATTCTTGTCGCTCGGTGCGTCGGCGTGGACTACGCGCGAGTAAATTTAAAATTTAGCTCCGCCCCGTCACGCCGAAGCGAAGCTTTATTAAAACGGGCGGAGCAGCTATTTTAAGTGCGCAGATGTTCTTTAAAACGCACCGATCTTTTAAAGCGTGCGGCAAATTTTAAAATTTGCGCGGAAGTAAAGAGCAAACGAGACAAAAGAGGCTAAATTTGATCATCTCTAGCTGGGCGCTTTTACGACCTTTGCGCTATTCTCCGCCTGCTTAAATTTTATCATTTCCCGCCTAGCGGCCAGTAAACGATCGGCTTAGATCCGAGTCTAGCTTCGCCGTGATACATGCCGAGCTTATCTTTCGTCCACGCAAAGCCTGTGTGTGCGTGCTTATCGATAAAGATGCCGCCGAACTTTGCCTATCCCGTATTATGCGGGTGCTTCTGCGAGATATTGCGGCAGGCTGCGCTTAAATCAATGCTGCGGCTGTCCGTGTTTAGCCAGGATTACAAATATCTTGCCGCGATTTGCCTTTGCCCTAAAATTTGCACGATCTCATCTAGGCTTAAAATTTTGCCGTGCGAGTCAAAGCCTACGTTTAGTATGCGCCCCTCTAGGCTGGAAGCGCGGTCGTGCAAGTGTCCGTGAAGCATAAAAGAGCCTTTCTGGGCGCGGTTGTGCTCCTCTACGGGATAGTGAAACATACAGATGCTCATACCCGTTTTGCCGTCCTTTATCGCGCCCGCGCCGCCGTCAAAATTTAGCTCCTTGTAGTGCAGGATATCGCTAAAGATAGGATTTCCGTCATCTTTTGGCTCGCGTAGCAGCGCTTCTTTGTTTTGACTGATGAGCGTATCGTGGTTGCCTAAAATCAGCACATGCGAGCCGTTTAGCCTACGCGCGACGCTTTTTAGATCCTTTAATTTATTACAAAATGCAAAATCGCCAAGATCATAAACCGTATCCTCGGACCCCACTACGGCATTCCAGAGCTCTATTAGCTTTTCATTCATCTCGGCTACGTCGTTAAAAGCCCTAAATTTAGGGCAGTATTTCATAATATTGCCGTGATAAAAATGCAAATCGGAGGTAAAAAATATCATCATTTTTCCTTTAAGCTTTAATCGCTGCATCAAATTTGAGCTTTACGTAAATTTGCGCGGCGTCAAATATTCGCGCTAATCGTTAAATTTTTTCTAAAAATTCTTTTATAAAGCCTAGCTTGCCCTGCTCGTCAAGGGATTTGAATTCTCGCTCGTTTGCTTTGATGTGATCGACCAAAGGGTGAAATTCCTCATCGAGCTTGGTTTTATCCAGTTTGCCGGAAAGCGCCTCGTTTTTACTGCGAGCGAAAAATTTATTCACGAGATAATAAGGCGTTTTCATCTTAAAGCAAAAATCGTTTTGGCTCGGGATATACACCATAAAGCCCTCGAATTTTGCCTCTTTGACTATATTTTTAAGCTCCGCAAAGCTCGTTTTTAGATACTGCTCGCCATCCTTATAAAAAGGTCTTTTTAGCGCTCCGGCAGTGCTTGCGGCGATTTTATCCAGCTCAAATTCGCTCTCTTGCGCGCCGGTTTTAACGTCGATAAGTCCGATAAAAGTCTCTCCAAGCTCCTCTTCTACGATGTGCGGATCGCTCTCGTCGGTGATCTCAAATAAAAAAGTTTTATTTGGATAGCGTTTGAAAATCTCTTCAAATTTGCAGCAGTGCTCGCGCGCCATCTGTGCAAATCTACTATCGGTCGATCCCGTCGTAGAGTAGATGACGCGGCGGTTAAAGCTCGCGCCGCTTTCGTGGGTATCTACGTAGGTGCAACACCCCAAAAAGCCGTTTACCTTTCGCACGGCAAGCACGGGCGTATCGTCTGTGATATCGATAGGATAAAGGCTTTTGCGCGAGGTAAATTCCGAGTAATTATAGACCTTTTTAAACGGACGCACGATGATATTTAGATTATCGTCCATTATGAGCCCGCGCATCTCAAGCAGCGCCTTATCCCAATCGGCTTTGAAAAAGACGCGTTTTGAGTATTTGTAGGTGCGAAGCTCGGGATAAAGCTCGCTTTGACGCGCACTCCAGAGCCTTTTATCCTGCGTGGCGGCGATATATTTTTTCGTTACGTAGGTATTTTGCGCCGCATCAAAGGGTAGATCGCGCCTGTTTAGAGCCGCCGCGTCTTTGATCTTTTGCGCTACGCTTTCGCTCATAGGATTAACGGGCGGGATCAAAATTTCGCCCTCTATTTTGTTGTTTGCGACCTTGATAAACATCGCTATCACCGTATCTTCATCGACGCCGTGCTCGGAGGCGAAGAAATTTTGCATTCTAAAGCATTCGAAAATAAATCCATTCTGGGCGGCTTGCTCTTTTAGGCTTAGCAGCTCTTTGGTGCGCGCACTCACGTTGCTAAGCACGATAAGAACGTCTTTATCTTTGTTTTCCATGGCAAATTTATACGCCTGCTTTATCTCGCGGGCGACCTTGCGCTTCGCATCCTCCAAAAGCTTCGGCGACCAAGTATAAACCCCCGCCTCATCTACTAAAAACATATCGTTTTCCAGATGATAAATTTGCGCCTGCGGATATTCGTTTTGAAATTCTTTAATTTTCTCTTTTGCGAAAGTCGTTTTACCAGAGCCCGCGTGTCCGCGAACCACTATAAATTTTCTCATTTTACCGCCTTGATTTTATGTGGCGATATTCTACCTGAAATTTGAGCGCTTTGGTATCAAGAAATATGGATTTTGGTAAAATTTAAGGCTCAGCGGAACTTAATATTTCTTGATTTGAGCCTAAGTTAAAGAGAGCCAATTTTAAATAGAAATTTGCGCTTTGCCGAGGTGCTGAAATTAAAATTTGACCGAATTTAACCTCGCCTAAGCGCTTGATCGATAAAGGCGCCAAATTTTGATAGACGTGCGATAAAAAGCGTATCTATCCTCGCTATTTGATTTAAATTTAGCCCCGTAGAGGGGCTAAATTTACGCTTATTTGTCCCCAAGCGGCCAGTAGACGATCGGCTTAGCTCCGAGTCTTGCTTCGCCGTGATACATGCCAAGCTTGTCTTTCGTCCACGCAAAGCCCGTGTGCCCGTGCTTGTCGATCGAGATGATGCCGCCGCTGCCGCCGAGCGCTTTAACCTCTTTTACCGCTTCTTCGGCTGCTTTTTGCACGTCGGAGGTCTTGTATTTATACAGAGCTGAGACCTCGTGCGCGGCGTTTACGCGCATGTAGATGTCGCCCGTGCCGGTGCAAGAAACCGCCACCGAGTCGTTATCTGCGTAGGTTCCCGAGCCGATTATCGGGCTATCGCCGATGCGGCCGGTCATTTTATTGGTCATGCCACCAGTGCTGGTCGCTGCGGCTAGGTTGCCATTTTTATCCAGCGCGATCGCGCCCACGGTGCCAAGATACGGGCGCTCGTGCAAATTTAACGACGTCTTTTTTGCCTTTTCGCTATCAAGTAGCAGCTTTTGTTTTTCTTTAGCTTTTTGCAGCGCGTCGTATCTAAACTGCGTGAAAAAATACTTCTGATCCACCATCTCTAGACCGTTTTCTTTGGCGAGCTTGTCGGCTCCCTCGCCCGCAACTAGCGTGTGCCACGTCTTATCCATCACGAGCCTGGCGCCTAGGATTGGGTTTTTGATATGCCTTGCCATCGCGACTGCGCCCGCTTTTTTGGTCGAGCCGTCCATGATCGAGGCATCAAGCTCGTTAAATCCGTCGGCGGTAAATACCGCGCCCTTGCCCGCGTTGAAATTCGGATCGTCCTCAAGCACCATAATGGCCGCCGTTACGGCATCCATCGCGCTGCCGCCCTTCTCAAGTACGGCTTGACCCGCCAAAAGCGCCCGGTTCATCGGTTCCTCGCGGATTTTAAATTCCTCCTTGGTTAGATCAAGTCCGCTGGTACCGCCGTGAATGACGATAACCGGGGAAAATTTCTCCTGCGCATTCGCAACCGTTAGCCCGAGCAGGGCCAAACTCGCCGCCATAAAAACGGCCTTTGAGAGTGAAAAGTGCTTCATATCTCATCCTTTCGAAAAAATTGCAGAATTTTTAAGAAATGATATAACTTTGCGCTTTTCGTTTCGCTTAATCAAATGCGAATTCAGCCGGATATAAATCTAATACTTTGAGATTAGAATTAAGCTTTCGCTGTCAAATTTAACGCGACTCAATTTGTGGCGCAATCTGATGGATCGATTTAAATTTTATAATTTTGAGTTTGAGCGTTGGCAAAATTTAATTACCGCAGCTCGATAAATTTCAACCGCGCGTCATAAAATTTTAGCGCGCGGCCGTATTTTAAAGGGTGCTATGCGAGCGAGCTCAAGCACGCACCCCGCCGGCAAAGCAGGCTTCAAATTAAAAGCCTCAAGCTCGCCATACGCGATCATTTAGTGTTGCGTCGGAACCGACGCCAATATGTTTTGACGGCTCAATCGCAGCTTTTTTCTCCGCGGCAAAGGCGCGCCAGGTCGTATTTTAGCAGCACCAAGCCAAGGCCTAGCAAGAAAAGGTCTTTAAAGATAAAGCCGTCGATCTTGCCCAGCTGCGGCAGTAGGCTGAGCGTGCTCAGCGCCATGACGATCACGATGAGATCGCCCACGATACCCGCCTTCGGCTTGAAAAAGCCTGCGATGAGCGAGAGATAGCCCACGGTCTCTACCACGCCCAAAAAGTAGCTCGCGCCGGCGTCCCCGAGCGCTGAGGGCAAAAACGAAAGCCACGTCTGCGAAAAGAGCGGCTTTAAAGCCTCCACCTCGAACTCAAACCACTTGTAGTTGCCCATCACGGCAAGCACGATGATAACGGAAAGTCTGGCGAATATAATATCCGCGTCGCCTGCGACAAATTTTTTTACGATCTCCCTCATACGGCTCCTTTGTAAATTGTGTAGCGGTATGATAGCGAGCTTGCGTGTAGGCTACGTGAAGGGGCGAAATTTCAAATTCCAAATTCCTCGGCTTCATAAAATTCTACGCCTCCACAAAATTTCGTGGCTCTGCGAAATTTCAAATTCCATGCTACGCACCTTGAAATTTAAAGCGGCTGCGGCAAAATTTCAAGGCGCGAAGTGGTGTGAGCTGCCGCGAAATTCCATCGAGCTTTGTGGCGTGCGCGGGCAAACCTCGGCGATGATATTGATCGAAACGCCCGTTTTAGCAGCAATCGCGTAGATTTTGGGCAAAAACTTCGGCGCGAAGCTGAACAAAATCTCGTACTCCTCGCCACTTTGCAACGCAGCCTCGCTAGGGCGGGCGATCCAGCGCGCACCCACGCCGCTAGCCTCCAGCAGGCGGGGTAAGTCCTGCGCAAGCCCATCGCTAATGTCCATCGCCGCGCTGATGAGCTTCGCCGCCTTGTAAAAAAACTTATCGCGTAAAACGGGCCTAACGAAGCGCGAATTCTTTGAAATTTTTGCGCGTAGATCCTCGCGCAAGCGATATGAGCCACTACCCGGCACAGGATTTTCGCCTGCAGAGCTTTGCGGCGCGGAATTTTCACATGCGAAGCCTTGCGACGTAGGGCTCTTGCGATCGTCTCCGCTATGCGACACGGAATTTTGCGTCGAAGTTTCGGCATCCAAGCTCTGCGGCTCAGCGCGCACAAGCGAAATTTTATCGTCCAGACTTTGCGGCTCAAAGTCCAAAATTTGCATTGCCGAAGTTTCGGCATCCAAGCTCTGCGGCTCGGCGCGCGCAGGTAAAATTTTATCGTCCGAGCTTCGCACCTCATCGCCAGGATTTTGTGCCGCCGAAGCCTCAGTATTTAGACCCTGCAGCGCGGTGCTTGAGCTTTGTGCTGACGAAATTTTATCGTTTCGGTTTTGCGTCTGCGAGCTAGCGGGCGAAATTTCATCTCTTAAAAGCACCGCCAGATCGCGCCCGACGCCGCCCAACTCGCCCGTATGCGCGATGAGATCGCCCACGCGCGCGCCGCTGCGAAACACGGGGCGCTTGCACTTGCCGATCAGGCTCACGCTAAGCGCGATGCGATCCGAGCCGATCGTGTCGCCGCCGATGATCCGTATGCCCCACTTGCGCGCCGTTTCGCTCACGCCCGCGCACAGCTCGTCGATCTCGCGCGTGCCGATCTCGCGCGGCAGCGCAAGCCCCAGCAGGGCGTATTTGGCGCGCGCATTCGTCGCGATCATATCCGAGATGTTTACGAGCATCGCCTTTGCGCCGATCTCGCGCAGGCTCAGCCAGCCGCGGCGAAAGTGCACGCCCTCGACGAAAAGATCTTTGCAATACGCCCGCTCGCCGATTACGGCGCAATCATCGCCGTTAAACTTCGATCTAAATTTATTAAAAATATACCGCTCCTTATCCATGCTCCCTCCGTTAAATTTAGCGTTATGCCGCAGCCGCGCGAAAGCTAAGAAGCCCGCATTTGCGGGCTCTTGTTTAAATTTCGTCGCGCACGCGCAGCAGGAGTTCTATACTCCGCTTTGCAAGATTATAGCGTAAATTTAGATTTTCGCCG
>NZ_CALIJF010000036.1 GCF_938018035.1 uncultured Campylobacter sp.
TTAAAGAAATTTTATCCGATATCAACGAATTAATAGTTTTTAAACACTCGGTTTTCGCGCTACCGTTTATCTTTACGGCGATGATTACCGCGAGCAAGCTGCAAAACGGCTCGATATGGTTCGGCTGGAAGTTGCTTTTTTTGGGGATTTTATGCGCGGTGAGCGCGAGAAGCTTCGCAATGGCGCTAAATCGTTACTTGGACGAGGACATCGACCGCGCCAATCCGCGTTGTGCTTCGCGCCCTAGCGTGGACGGACGGATCGGACGCGGGAATTTACTGCTTTTCATCATCGCAAACGCAGTGGTTTTTATAGCGGTTTCGGCGCTTATAAATTCTTTGGCGCTTAAGCTTTCGGTGCCGATTTTAGCGGCATTGGGCGGGTATTCATATTTTAAACGCTTTAGCGAGACCGCGCATTTGATGCTCGGCTTTTGCTTAGGGCTTGCGCCGATTGCCGGAGCGATCGCCGTTAGCGGCGTAATTCCGCTATGGTCGGTGCTGCTGTGTCTCGGGGTAGTATTTTGGGTGGGCGGCTTTGACGTGTTGTATTCGCTTCAAGATATGGAATTCGACCGCACGGCTAGGCTTTACAGCATCCCTGCGCTTTACGGCAAGGAAGCTTCGATGTTTATCTCCAAAATTTTTCACGCCGTAGCAGTGCTTTTTTGGCTACTGTTTTGCGCGGCGGCAAATTTAGGCTTTTTTGCCTATCTGGGCGTGGCTGCGTGCGCGACGATCCTGTACTTCGAGCATAAGATCGTGCAGAAAGATTTTAGCAAGATTGATCGCGCGTTTTTCACGCTCAATGGCTACTTGGGCATCGCGTTTTTTGCTTTTATTTTTGTAAATTTATTTTAAGGAACCCCTATGGATCTTAACACTATCATCATTTTAGGACTTTGCGTCGTTATATTTTTGATGTTTTTCGTCATATATTTTAAGGATAAGCAAGCGGATAAAAAATTCGAGCGCTTCGATCAGGTGCTGACTGACGCTATGCAGGAAAATTATCTGCTTAAAAAGAAGGTCGAGGAGCTAAAAGAGATGATCGATTCGGGCGGTAAAGTCGCTCCAAATATCGATATAAACGCGATTGCCGACGTAATCGACGAGACGATAGAGCAGAGACTAGATGTAG
>NZ_CALIJF010000037.1 GCF_938018035.1 uncultured Campylobacter sp.
CTACGGAATTTCGGCGTCAAATTTAAGCGTCGAAGCTTCGGCATTAAAATTTGGTCTTGAAATTTTGCCTTAGAATTCCGCCGCTAATTTGAAAATAAAATTTCAAAGCGGAGTTCTATCTGCGATTTTAGCGGCAAATTTATCGCCCAAACCAAAATTTTAAAGGAAAAATATGAAAAGCTTAATCATTCTAGCTCACCCCGACATTAAGAATTCGGTCATAAACAAGCAGTTTTTGAAAGAGGCCGCCGTGCAAAGCTTCACCGTGCGAGACCTAGCGCGCGAGTATCCTAGCGGCGAGATAGACGGCGAGCGCGAGCGCGCGATAATCAAAGCCCACGACGCGCTGGTACTGCAATTTCCGCTGCATAATTTCTCCTCGCCCGCGATTCGCGATTTTAAAAAGCTGGATCGATGCGACGATGACATACGGACTTGCCTACGGACGCACGAGCGAGGGCATACGGGGGCGCGCCGTGGCGCTGGCGGTGAGCGCGGGCATCAAGCGCGCCGATTACGCGCCTAGCGGGCGGTATCATTTCACGATGGAACAGATTTTAGCGCCGTTTGAGCTCGCATTCCGCTACTATTTTCACGCCGACTGGCGCGAGTTTTTCGCGTTTTACGGCGCCGAAGAGACGCCGGGCGTGGATTACGAAAGCAGTGTCACGCAGATAGAAAAAAGGCGCGGCGGAGTACGCGGAATTTTTAAGAAATTTAGGCACAAAGGGCGCAGGTAAAAAATTTTAAATTAAAACCAAGCTAGGTTTTTGGGCTAAATTTTAAAATTCGAGCCTCGTTTCGGGCTTGAACTGCGCCTTTGAAATAAAGAAAGTCGCGATAAAATTTTACACGAAGCGTTAAATTTAGCCTGTGCAGTTTATAGATAATTCAGCGCGAGCCGAGCATTACGGCAAAATTTTAATTTAAAGAAATTCCGTGCCTTTTTAAGCGCTATTGCGACGCCGTCTAGTTCCTAAAGGCTGATCTCACTTGCGCTAAAAACGTCCGCTCTGCCTGCTGCGGGGATAAAATTTTGCCGGCCGATACGGCGTGTCTGCTAGCCATCTAAATCGTCGAAATATAAAATTCACCGCAGCTTGTCGTGTAGGCTGCAAAAATGCGCGGTCGCGCCGTCTGCGAATAGCATTAAGGGCACGACAATAAGCGGGCTGTAAAGCACAGGATGCGGCAAAATTTTACAACGCGCATTTTTGATCTCGCTAAACCGCGCGTTCGGTAGAGCAAAGCAAAATTTCATAGCCGCGTGAAATTCCGCTTAGTAAAGCAAAATTCCGCTTTGCTCGGCAAAATTTCGTCCGCTAGATAAAATTCCGCCCTGCAGGGTAAAATTTCGCGGCGGAATGAACGAATTAAATTTAAAGCCAAATCTGCGCG
>NZ_CALIJF010000038.1 GCF_938018035.1 uncultured Campylobacter sp.
TTGGGAAAATTTTGCCGAGTTTATATCAAATTGCGGTAAATAGTTAGAATTTTAATTCGGGTTTAAATTTGCGCTCCGTACCTTGCCTCGCATAGAATTTAGCGCGGACGTAGTCCGCCCCTTATAAAGCGTCGTCGGGGGTTAGGTGGGGGTTTGGGGGCGGAAAGGGGAGCGACCTCGCAATTCAAGCCTCCTTTCTGCCCCCAAGATATTTCATTTATACGTAAACGTAATAGTACGTTCAACAAAATCAGGATTTGCACAACTAGAGTTTTAAACAAGATTTTAAAATGTAAAATTGCAAAATTCTACTAATTGAAATTTATAACTTTACAGCCAAATTAATAGAATTATGCAGCGAAAGTTTAGCACTCCATGTTATCGAACTTGCCGTACGAATATTTTTTTTGTGGATGGAATATTTTAAGGAAAAATAGGCAAAGGGCAAAGTATGTAAAAGAGCGATTACGCACAAAATAGCCGATGTTGATACAAAAGCAAACCTAAAAGAATTTTCGGCTACAATTTCCCGCAAATAAAGGCAAAATATGAAAGAAATCTCGCTACTAAGGCTCTCGCTCGCAATCTACATCGATATGTTTTTGCGCCTCGTGACCACGTTTATCAACACCTACATGATCTCGCGCGTGGACGTCTCGCTAGTAGGCGCGCTGGGGGCGGGCAACGAGATATTTTTGCTCTTCGTCACCGTTTTCGGTTTTTTGGCCGTGGGCTGCTCCGTGCTCGTAGCGCAGGCGCTCGGGGCGGAAAACAAAGTCCTAGCCATGCGCGCGATCCACACGAGCATCGCATTCAACGCGCTCGTGGGGCTTTGTAGCGGCGTTTTCGTCTTTAGCTGCGCGCCGTTTTTGCTGCACGCGCTGCAGGTGCCCGCCGAGCTTTTGAGCGAAAGCGCGATCTATCTTAAGGTCATCAGCATCGTCTTTGCGATAGACGCCGTCGCGATCGTGCTTAGCGCCATCGTGCGCGTTTACGGATACGCAAATTTCATTATCGCCGTCTCCTTGGTGATGAATTTAGTAACGCTCGCGGGCAACTACGTCGTGCTCTTTAGGCCGTTCGGACTGCCGTACTACGGGCTTGAGGGCATCGGCGTGAGCACGATCGCAGGGCGCATGATCGGCGTATTTTTATTCTTCCTCATCATCACGAAGGTGCTAAAGATAAAATTTTACCTCACGATGTTTTTAAAGATCAAGCTCGCCACGCTGCGTAAAATTCTATCCGTAGGGCTTCCGAGCGCGGGCGAAAACATGCTGTGGATCGTGCAGTATCTAGTCGCCTTCGCCTTCGTCGCGAGCATGGGCGAGGCGAGCCTTACCGTGCAGACGATCTATTTTCAAATTTCATCATTCATCTTCTTCGGCGGAAGCGCGATCAGTATGGCAAACGAAGTGATCGTAGGCCGCCTCGTAGGCGCCGCCAAGCCGCAGGAGGCGTATCGGCACACTTTTATCGCGCTGCGCTTCGGGCTTGGGGCGACGGCGCTTTTCGTCGCGATCGTGTTTTTAGCACGCGAGCAGATCATGGAGATGTTGAGCCTAAGCGAAGCGCACAAGCAGGTTATGCGGCCGCTTTTTTACCTAACGCTCGGGCTTGAGTTCGGGCGGACGCTTAATATCGTGTTCGTAAACGCCCTGCGCGCAAGCGGCGACGCGAGGTTTCCCTTTGCGATGGGCGTGATCTTTATGTGGGGCGTCTCGATCCCCGTGGGCTGGCTTTTGGGCATTCATCTGGGGTATGGAATTTTGGGCGTTTGGATCGGGTTTTTCTGCGACGAGTGGCTGCGCGGCAGCGCGAATACGGCGCGATGGATAAGTAAAAAATGGCAGAGCAAAAAGTTAGTCTAAATTTGCTAGGCTTGCCGATCAGCCTGCGCTTTAAGCGGATGAAATACGCGCGCATCCGCATTAGCAAGGACTGCGAGATCAGTGTGAGCGTGCCGCGCTCCTACACCGCGGCGCAAGCGAAAGACTTCATCCTAAAGCACGAAAGCTGGATCCGCCAAACGCTAGAGCGACTGCGAAGCAAACTTTTAGCAAGCGACGAGGTTAGAATTTTAGGCAAAATTTACAAGCTGAAATTTAGCCGCGAGGCTGAGCTAGGCGCAAACTGCGGCGCGAATAAAAATTTAGACAATGGCGGCACGCAAGGCTGCACGAACTGGGCGAATGGCGATGCGAATAGCGGCGCGGGAGGCGTAAATTCGGCTCATTTACAAAGCGGCGCGGGAAGCGATGTGAGCGGCAGCGCAAATAACGGTGCGGGCGGCATGAATGACGGCGCGGGAAGTGAAATTTTAAAATTTCACTCGGGCGAGTGCGCCTCGCAAAATGGCACAGCGAGCGATAATTTGAAATTTAACCTACCGGACGATGCGGCGCAAGGGCTCGCACAGCAAAGCGCAATGCGACAAAGCGGCGGGTTTATAAATACGGCGACGCAAAATGTCCGCGAGCAATCCTGCGGTGAAATTTTAAAATTTCATTCGGACGGGTGCGCTCCACAAAGCGACGACGCAGGTAAATTTAACTCCACTGCAAGGGGCGGAATTTTAAAATTTGACCCTGCCGCAGGGGATGAAATTTCAAAATTTAAACCCGCTGCGAACGGAGAAATTTCAAATTTTAGTTCTATCGTGGGCGAAGGAATTTCGGTCGCTAGCGAAAAAACTTCAAAATCCGCGAGCGAAAACGCGCCGCAAAATGTAGCGCAAAGCGCGCAAGCGGAGGAGCGCGACGAGCCCGATTTTACGATTAAAAATTTTATCCAAAGCTCTAAATTTAAAGATAAAATTTTCGTATCGGAGGGCGCGATCTTTTGCGAGAGCGAGGGCGAGTTTGCGGCGTTTAAAAAGGCCTTTGCGCTTGAGCTTTATCTGCGCTATATCGCGAAATTTTCCCCGCGGATAGGCCGCAAGATCGCGCGGGTGCGGGTGCGCAAAATGCAGACGCGCTGGGGCAGCTGTAACCACGCCAAGGGCTATCTCAGCTTCTCGCTAAGCCTGATAGAGCGGGATCCGCGCTTCGTCGAATACGTCGTGCTACACGAGCTCGCGCACCTCATCCACGCAAACCACGGAGCGGATTTTTACGCGCTCATCGCGAAGATCATGCCCGATTTTAAGGCACGTATCAAGCTAGGCAAGGGCTAGTTCGCAAACGGGGCGCCCGTTTAAATTTCACGCCACTGCGGCACAGTTCTTGCCGCAGTCGATAAATTTCAACCGATCTTTTTGCTGCGCCGTAGCAGCCCGCCCCGAACTCGTGCGATACAGGCGGCGAAATTTCGCGAATTTTCATGGGCACAAACTAATCTAAAGCCGCAAATTCCACGTATTTCTCCATCGCAACCAGCAGGAGCCAGCGCGCGGTAGGGCTGAAAAAATAGTGGTGTTCGGGGACCTGCTCCATTATAAATTTTAAAAAATCGTGAAAGTATTCGGGCGCAAATTTAACCTCGGCGCTCGTTAGACTATCGCCCAGATAGCAGATTTCGCCGCCTAAAATCCTCTTTTTTGCCGCGGGGTTTGCGTCTATGAAGCTTCTGGCACCGGCAAAGCTCAGGCAGTCCGCAGTCGCGTAATCTTTCAAACCTCGCAAGACAGGCTTGGAGCCGATGAAGGTAAAATTTTTTTCTCTATAAAGTGCGCTCTGCCCTCGCTTACCTGCCAGCGATCGCCCAAGCTCGATAAAAACGCAAACATCTCATCATCCGCGGATTTGAAATTTGCAGGCTCATTTTTGCGATCCATCTTTGTCCTTTTTAAATTCATAGTTGCTTTTATTTTGAAATTTTTACGATAAAGAACAGAAAATATGTTTGATTTAATCTTTTTAAAATCATTATATTAAATTAGGCTAATCAAGGTTTTCCGAGCTCTTTTTATTTCAAGCGAAATCCTTTACCGCCCTTTAAAATTCAACCAATTCAAATAATCGTTCTTTCTTTATTTTTTTGAACTTTATTTATTTGTTATCATCAGTGAACTGCTCTTTGACAAGATCTTTGATATCGCTTTTAATACTTTTAGTATCAACTATTGAATCCTCACCCAGCTTCTGAAATTTTTCTTTATCTGCCTTCGTATATTCCTGTTCATCATCATATTTTTTTGTGATCAACCGAATCATCTTGCGACGCAAAAACTTCTCATCTCTAATATTTGACCTCTCTTTGATCCACCCAATTAGTAATACCATCAACATTATAAAACCAATATAACCTAGAATTGGATACATAATCGATACCAAGGTCTTAAATCCAAAGAAACTACAAATATAACCCAATACAACCAGTGCAATCAAGATTATCCGCATCCTATTGACACTTCCACCATCAAATCTTCTTGCTGTCGCAAAGTACAAACTAAATGTTGTATTGAAGATCAAGGCAAAAATAGTGATGGCATAGATCAGGGCAAAAATTTTATTGATGCGATTAACAATGACAAGCATTGGAATATCGGCATCCTTAATGATGTCCAAATGGGCAAATAGTGAAGATGCTGCTGCGATCACAATCAGCCCCACAATAAATCCACCCAAGGCACCACCAATTTTTGCTTCCTTAATTCTCTTTTCTGAACCACCCATAACAAAGGCCATTGACACACCGTTGACTGCGCAGAGAGCGAAGTAATTAATCACGGAAACGACCACATTGTTGGTTGCCGGTCGAATGCTCTTTGCCACCTCATCCAGTCTTGCATAGTCATAGCTCTTTCCCACAAAGGTATACACAGTAATAATTGCAATCATAATGACAATCAATGGAGTAAAGACACCAATAACTTCCAAAATGCGTTCAAAATCCAAAAAGGCAACAACAATAATCAGTGCCGAGCAAACGAATCCGCCCACAAAAAATGGAAGATGAAATTGCTGACGCAAATTTGACCCTGCTCCTGCAATC
>NZ_CALIJF010000039.1 GCF_938018035.1 uncultured Campylobacter sp.
GGCCGCTTTCAGCTGCGAATTTCGATACGTCACGGAGAAGCGCGCCCGCCCCTGCCGTAAGCATATTGCCATCTTTTCGGATAGCGGAAATCGGAGAATTAAATTTGATGACAGCTCCGCGAATTCCCTTGCTTCGATATCGAATTTTTGCCCGTGTAAATTTACCGAGCCGGAAAACATAGCGCCCGTATGTGCTAAAAATTTCGCAGGCGCACAGCCCTGTACTACGCAAATCGCAGGGGAATTTTAATGCCGTGAATCTGCAAGCGGATCATCTCGCTTCCAAGCGAAGACAGCCTTTTTGCGGCAATGTGCGCAATCTATTTCTCTTCGCTCTATCTCGCCCGCTTGTAACGACAAGTCTTATAAACGCAGTGGTCTTTTAAAAATTTTAACTTCAAATTTTGCTCTGAAGCTCGCTAAATTTAAGGAAGAGCCCTCACAGATAAATTGTTCTATTTTTACGAGGCGCACGAGGTTTTTAAATTTGCGGTGCCCGCAGGAGGCTTTAAAGCTCGATAAGTCTCGCCGTCGTTAGCGCGCAGGGCTGATCCGGCTAGCGATCTTTTGCGCGATTTATCTCCTTGTATTATTTGCTTAAAATCCCGCCGCGGTATATGTCGGCGCCGGACAAATCATAGCTTCGTTTAAATTTAATCCTCATATCCTCTAATGCCAATATGCCTTCCCTCTATCTTAGGAACTACGGGCTTCTTTTTAAGCTTAACGCCATACAAATTAATGCCGTAAAGTTTGCTAAGGCGGATAAAATCGACGTTAAGCTCCTCTAAATCGGTATCGCGAAGATCAAGATATTTAAGACTCGTCATATCGTTTATACTCTGCGGTAATTTTTTAATTGCAGTCTCGGAGATATCTAAAATTTCTAAATTTTTTAAATTTCCGATGCTTTCCGGAAGCTGCGTAATATTTTTGCCGTGGATGTAAAGCTCCTTTAAATTATGTAGGTTTCCGATGCTCTCAGGGATTTTCGTAATGGCTTGGCTGTTAATTTTCAGCTCTTCCAAAGCATCAAGCATGCCGATGCTCTCAGGCAGACTCTCTTGCTTATATCTGCCAATATCAAGCTTTTTTAAGCTTTTTAATGCGCCGATACTTTCAGGAATTTCTTGTATATTTTCAGACCAAATATCAAGCTCCTGCAGATTATGCAAATCCCCTAACTCAGACGGGATCGTTTTGATATTTGAACCTATATGAAGCCTTTTGAGCGACGGGATTTTCACGGCGAGCCGTAATCTCTGCTCGTCCATATGACCCCACTCCTCAAGATTGGGTAAATTTACGATGTTTTCAGGCAGAGAGGTAAAATCTTCGCTTAGTTCCTTTAGACTCGGCATTCGCGAAACCTCATCGGGTAGCGCCTCTATATGCGTGTTCGTAAGATATAAAATTTCCAGACTTTTCAGCTCCGCCAGATACGTAGGCAATGTATGCAAAAATTTACAACTGTAACAGTGGAGCTCTCGTAGCTTGCTCATCCCTGTAATCTGCGGCGGCAATTGCGAAATATGCGTTTCATCCAGCTCAAGATATTCTTTAAATTCGCTACATTCGCGTTCAACTCTTTTACGGGGCAACGATCCAAAATCAGCGTCTTAAGATTCGGAATTTTAGAGATATTTTCACTAATCTCCGTAAATTCGGTAGCGCGCAAGCCTAAATACTTGAGCTTTTTTAAATTTTGCACGCACGAAGGCAGATCCGAAACTCTTGTGCCTTGCAGATCGAGCTTTTTTAAATTTGAAAGCAAGCAAATCTCGGGCGGAACCTGTGTAACTTCATCCACTCTAATCGGCGAAACAGTCATAAAATTCGCGTTTCTGCCGAAGTCTAGCTCATCAATGTCCGCAAGCTTTTCATACAAATCCCACGTCGTAGCGATATCGCTAAAGAAGTTTTTACCGTAGTAATCCCTCTGTCCTATATCGCTAAAGCGTAGAAAATCCGCCAAGTTTTGCATCTGCGTATTTTGATCCTCGCTCAGCTTTGGGCTAGACTTCAGGCGGATGTCCTGCGCATCGTTTGACATACTAATTTTAATGCCTTTAAA
Source organism: uncultured Campylobacter sp. (assembly GCF_938018035.1). Lineage (GTDB taxonomy): Bacteria > Campylobacterota > Campylobacteria > Campylobacterales > Campylobacteraceae > Campylobacter_B. The sequence continues at coordinate 2,075 of NZ_CALIJF010000039.1, forward strand.
ACCGGAGATCGATTGCATGCAGAGCGAAAAAGCTACTGCCATAAATAGAGCGATATAAATCTTTTTCATTTGAGCCGCCTTTTTAAAATTTAAAATTCTTAGTATCTGCTGCGCGATATTTATAAAATTTAAGCGACCGCTTTTTGCAAGCTTGATTTAAAAATCCTCGCATTGCTCTACGCTTCGCAAATCCTCTAAATTTTAAAATTTCGGAATTTCGCGCAGCGTCTTGAAGGCGGGGCAAAATTCCGAATCAAAGGACGCTTGTAAATTTTATTTATAAGCCTTAATCGCTTTGTCTAGGATTTTCTCCGCCTCGGCGGCGCTTGCAAAATCCTTCACTTTGACCCATTTATTTGGCTCTAAAAGCTTGTAGGTTTCGAAGAAATTTTTGATCTTATCTAGCGTCGCTTTAGGCAGATCGGCGACCCTTTTGATGCCGTCATA
>NZ_CALIJF010000040.1 GCF_938018035.1 uncultured Campylobacter sp.
AGAAATTTGGGGTTATTAGAAGGACAGTTCGGCCTTTTAATTAAAATTTGAAATTCCGCATGGCTCCGCTAGGAATCACATAATTTCTCAAATACGCTTGAAATTCACGATAAATTTTTATGTTAAAATTATGATTAATAAAATTTTAAAAGGAGTGGCAATGAAATATAAAATTTTAGTTGCAACCTTTACGGCTGCTTTGGGCTTACAGGGAGCGCTTGCGAGCGATTTTGACGAGCGGGCTTGCGCGGCGCTAAAGGGCACGAAAATTTACGATACAAAGATCAGTGAAGCGATCTGGAATCAAAGCGGCGAAATCGGCGCCGATAAGATGTCTGCGCTAACGGGAGGCGCCAAAAAGACGCTAAAAGCAGCGCCGCACTGCATAATTCACGGCGATATAGCCTCGCGCACGGGCTCGGACGGCAAGCATTACGGCATAAAATTTGAGCTGCGCTTGCCGGGCGACTGGAACGGCAAGCTGCTATTTCAGGGCGGAGGCGGTTTGGACGGCTTTGTAGCGCCGGCTCTTGGTGCCGTATCTATCCGTACTAGCACCGCAACGCCCGCGCTTATGAGGGGCTATGCGGTCGTCACGACCGATTCTGGTCATCCGACGCCGACGCCGGAGTTTGGGCTCGAGCAACAGGCGCGGTTAGACTATGCCTATCAGGCTATCGGTAAGGTTGCGAGCGTCTCAAAGCAGCTGGTTTTTGAGGCGTATAAAAAAGCGCCCGCGCACAGCTACTTTATGGGCTGCTCAAACGGCGGACGCTCGGCTCTGATGGCGGCGCAGAGGTATCCGCTGGAATTTGACGGCGTAATCGCGGCAAATCCGGGTTTTAGGCTTTCGCGCGCGGCGATCGCGGAGCAGTGGGACAACCGGCAGCTTATGAAGATCGCGCCTAAAAACGCCGCTGGGGAGAAAATTTTTGCAAACGCCCTTACGCAGGAGGATTTGGATAAGCTAAGCATAGCGGTTCTGGATAAATGCGATGCGCTAGACGGCCTAAAAGACGGCATTATCTGCGCTTGGGAGAGTTGTAAATTTGATCCTAGCGGACTTGATCTGCCCAAAGAAAAAATTTCTGTGATAAAGGCGATATTTGAGGGCGCAAAAAACAGCAGGGGCGAGCAAATTTACAGCGGCTGGTTTTACGATGCCGGGGTAAATCAGCCCGGCTGGCGCATGTGGAAGCTTGGCGACTCGCAAAGCACCGAGCCAAATGCTAGAAATATCGTGCTCTCGAAGGGCTCGATGAATTATTATTTCTTGACGCCGCCGCAACCGGAGTTTGATCTGATGAGCTTTGATTTCGATAAGGACGTAGAGCGAACGTTCGAGACCGCGGCGATAAACGATGCGATTTCGACCAAGCTAGATAGCTTCCGCGCTAACGGCGGTAAACTCATCATCGTAACGGGCGTTTCCGATCCCGTATTTTCGGTGATGGATCAGCGCGATTGGTTTAAAAAGCTAGTGGAAACGAACGCGAATGCGGACGAATTTGCGCGATTTTTTGCCTTGCCTGGGATGAATCACTGCGGCGGCGGTAACGGCATCGATGACGTCGATCCGCTAAGCGCGCTTGAAGCGTGGCGCGAGCAGGGAACGGCTCCATCTAGTCTGCTAGGCAAAAGCACGAGTCGCGCGGGCAAGCAGATCCCGATTTGCGCGTATCCTAAAGTGGCTACCTACGTAGGCGGCGACGAAAATAGCGCGAGCAGCTTTGAGTGCAGATAAAATTTATTTAAAGGAGTAAAGATGAGAGGTAAAATTTTAATCGCGGCCTTTGTGGCGGTGCTTTTGTGCGGCTGCGCGACGCACGATGCAAAGCTAGGCAAGGAGGCGGATAAGAGGAGCGAAGGCGCGGCTACGGACTGCGGCGCTAGTGAGGGCGTCTGCAAGGTGCCCGCAGTGCAGGGGTCGATGGTAGGCGGCGGCACGGATGAGCACGGCTGCTTGGTCGCCGCGGGGCAGAGCTTTTCAAAGATCAAGAATGGGTGCGTGCAGGTTTTTGATGTCGCGGATGTGAGGCTGGACGACCCTGATAACGCTACGCTTGCGATCTACGGGATATTTTCCGCGTATAAAAGCAGGGTAGAAATCTTTTGGGCGAGCTTGCCTGAGAGCGTGATATTGCGCGCGAAG
>NZ_CALIJF010000041.1 GCF_938018035.1 uncultured Campylobacter sp.
CAGGCATGTGCCCGCCCAACCTAAAATTTGTAAATTTCTTTCGCTCATCGGCTCTCCTTGCTTTTAAGATACGTTTCAAATTTACGAATGAAACGAAGCGGGATTTAATACACCAAAGATAAGAAACAAATTAAAAGATGGCTAGAAATAAAATTTGACTTTAAATTTATCGCAGCGGCTTCTGGTCTCTCGCACCTACGTAAATTTTAAAGCGGCGTTTGAGGCGCGCATTTTAAAAAAACGGCGAAATTTACGCCAGATAACGGTTGAAATTTAAATTTCAAAGAGATAAAATTTAAGCGACGACTATAGCTAAATTTAAGTAAAATTTTACAGGAAGATTACGGTAAAATTTCAAAAATATGAGAAGTAAATTTTATAATTTCTCGGACGTTAAAGATAGGAGTGTTTGCCCTAAGTGCGGAGGCGAACTGCAAGATTATGCCGAGATAGAAAAGTGGAATCAAGCAGAAAAGAATAAAAAGCTTGAGAAATATTTTAAATTTGAAAAAGAGTGGCTAAAGATGATAAAAAAACAAGGGAGCGAGAAATAAAATGATAAATTATAAAAATATCGGTTCTATTTACGAGCTTGGCTCTTTGTCCAAAAGCGGCTTAGACATATATTTGCTTATCGGATCGCACTTTATGGATAAGATAGATATCTTTAGTAATATCACAACGGATTTTCTTATAGGCGTAAAGTGGATATTCTTCTACGCAGAGAAAGCGTCGCAATTAGAAGATATCTTTGATAGCTTTATAGAGTGGCACGATTTATTGGATATCGTTACATTGTCATACGGAATCGATGAAAAAACAGAGCTTGTAAATCTATTTTTATCTAAGATAACTCCAACAACTATGGGCATATCAATATTAGATGAGAAAAATGCCGCCGAAAACGAGCTATTGCATGAAATTCTAAAAGGCGTAAATAATAAAAATGGCGATAAAATTTAAAATGAGGTGAAATATGCAGCAAAATGAAGAATTGTATTATTTAATAGCTGGATTCATATACGATTGGTGCGATATAGAGCTGTTTTGTGATGAATTTTATAAGATGTATGATTTGGAATCTCTATATTGCGCAACCAATAAAGCGAAAGAGCAGGCATTAAAAGAATTGGATATGATGGCGGGTAGATTTTCTGAGTTTGATGAAGATTTTAAAAAGGCTCCTAACGTATTTTTTAAAGAAGGCGAGATAAGGCAAAAGGCAGAAGAAATTTTTCGATTATTTTCTAATATCAAAATTTCAAAAGAGGAATTTTTTAGATTTTTGAAAGAACAGAGAGGGCTAAATTTTCCGATTGGCGTTGATTTAGGCGAAGGCTATGTAATGTGCCCGAATTGCTCCAACGCAATGAAAGTAGATGGGCGCCAAAGCGTGATTACATGCGATAATAAATATTGTATCGCTAAGCTTATCAATCCTTTGGCAAAATTAACGCTTGCGGAGATTGAGAGTGTGAAGTACAATAGCCAAAAAGCCAATTAATAGGCACAAGCGGACAAATCTTTGTTAAACTGCAAAAAGGAGTGCGATGCTAAGCGGAAAGGAAATTTACGAGAATTTTTTGTTAAGATTTTCGAACAACGAACGCAATATTATGAAAAATTTGGCGAGAAATATATATGAACTAAATAAAAGAGAGTTTATCATTGAGTTTGATGAAAACGATATATATAAAGTCAGATTTTATGACGATTTTGAAGGATGCTGTGATCCAGGTCTTGAAGAGGGAGAAGAGGGATGGGATGAGCTATTTTTTGGATTTGAATTTGTAGTTTTAGAGGTTTTATCAACGCAAGCTGCAAAATTTAAAAAAGGCGACTACATCGAAATCAACTACAAAAACTATCCCAAAATATTTGATATGGATAGAAATTTGATTTAGATATGATGATTTAATAGAATTATGGAGAAAAATAGATGCTTAATTTAGAAGGACAGGAATTCCGCGTAAAGAGTATGGCGCAAGATGCCATAAAAGAATGGAGTAAATATGATTTAGGCTCGAACGATAGAGCATTCAAATTAAATTAGGTAGCAAAAAACAAAAAATAGGATTTTAATATGATAAAAAATGAATTTGAATTTTTAATTGCCTCCGTGCCGGATAGAGAAAAAGTAGTAGCCGAGATTTGGCATATGGACAGAGAGGCTTTAATAGAGATCAACCATGAAACGAATAAGCTTTTGGTCGCTGCTACCGAGACTCGGCATAATATCAATTTTTACGAGCTTATATGGGCGCTATATGCTGGGGGATTATGGCTAAAAGATGGGAATCAAACACCGAATTTTACGGAGCAATTTGAGAAATTTTCAAAAAGAAACGGAAGATGCTCGAAAAATATCTTTAAATTTACAAGATATGAAAATAAAGTGAGTATAGAACATAAAGGCAATCTAATAGCGCATGTCATAAAAGATGGCGACGCCCTATCGGTAGGTTTGTTAAATTTTGGATTTGAATTAAAAGACTGCGTAGAGCTCGAAAATTTCGTATGGGCTTTGCAAAATTCTAGGAAACTGCTAGATAGCGCGGTCGTCTGAGTATCGCGGTGAAAACATATATAAAGGATAATAAAATGACCGATTATTTCGCAAGAAAAGAAAGTGCAATAAAATTAAATAAGCTTTTGGGGTTAGATTCGACGGGAAATGAGCAAGATTGGGAGCTAGAATTAGCAGATATCGGCAAAATTACGTCAATGCTAAATTTACTAAAAGACAAGACATTAAATTTCCACGATAAGATTGCTCTGTCGCATTTAATTGTCGCTTCGTTTGAGAAAGAGGATGAAGAGCTAAGCGCGGTAGACAAAGATAGGATTAAAATATTTGCCGACTTTCTGGACGATAACTTACAAATCAAAAATATCATAAGAGAGTACTGGGTAGTTGCGTATGGGAATTTGAGTAGAAATTTAGCCTATTTGATATTTGGGGATAAATAAAATTCAGATCTATCCATAAAGTATAAATTTTTGAAATTCTAAACAACAAGCGATTAGTACATACCGATAGGTGCTAACAGAATTTTACGCACAGCTCCTTTAAAATAATTCCAAGATAACCTAGAAATTATTTTTTACAAGCGGCGGATGAAGCGATGCGTGCCAAGCTATAGCGACCAAGAAAGGCGCTGGTGGCAAAGACTCAAATTATTTAACCCAGTCTAAATTTAACCCGCTCCGGCGCATTAAATTTCGCGATCGATTTGTGCTAGGCCGCCCGGGCATCGCCAAGCCCGAGCGCCGTTAAATTTCAAATTTAAAACTGTCCGAAAAGATCGTTCAGCGCCTCGCTAATGCTAGGATGCGTAAAAATTTGGTTTTTGAAAAAGTCTGCCTTCGCGCCCAGCGCCATGGCGATCGCCAGCTCATTAA
>NZ_CALIJF010000042.1 GCF_938018035.1 uncultured Campylobacter sp.
TATAAAATTTGGAATCAAATCGGCCGGCACCCAAAAAGTAAACAAGTAAATCAAAATTTTAAAGCGAGAGAGGCTGGCGGCATTCATTTAAGCCTTGCGTCAAAGAATGCCGCGCACGGTCGCAGCGCAAGAAAGAGGCACTGGTGCTACGAGCGCGATCTGTATTTGCTGCTGGGAAACATAACAATATGCTCCCGAATGGCGCTCATTTTTTTAAATTTTTAAAAAATTTCTTCAAAACCGCCTTGTAAAAGATCGCAAATTTCGACTCTTTTTTCTCATAAATCACGCGAAAAACGCCCTGCAGATCCAGCTTTTCTTGCAAAGTAATGTTTTGCACTCTACTCTCCTATAAGTTTTTTTATCTTATGCAGCACAAACGCAGCGTCGTCGCTATCGAGCTCGCACAACATCTGGCATATCGCGGTCGCGGCCTGCGGCTTGGTCGTACCTAAGCGCCAGTCCTGATACGTCCGCATCGACACGCCTAATCTCTGCGCCATCGCGGCGTGCGAGATCTTTTTGCCGTTGTTTTTGGCTTCGACGGCATTGTGCAAAATGTTGAATATATCGCTCGTTTCTAACATATGAAAATTATACAAATTTATTCGTTAATTATACATAAAATCGTATAAAATGAATAAAAATCGTGTTATTCATAAGTAAAAATAGCAAAACACTTCGTTTATCCGTATGAATTATACAGAATACTGCATAAAATAAACATAAAATTTTATAAAATTTTGCATATTATGCCGTAAAGATGAACCGACTTGCGCAAATAGGTGTCTTATCGATCGGCACATTAAATTTTTAAACCGGGATAGAATGAAATTTTATAATCGAAGCTTTTGGGATTTGATTTTTTGATCGGTTCTGGCAGCAATTACAAACAAGATGGAATTCTACTCAGCCATTTAAGTCCTTTAAATCCATTCTCTGTTCGGTTTCAATTCCCAACGGGATGGAATTCTACCTTTAGCTGATGTAACTATGGGCGCCGATGGAAAAGGTTTCAATTCCCAACGGGATGGAATTCTACTCTTTGTATCGTAAAATTCAATGAGCTTGATGATCGTTTCAATTCCCAACGGGATGGAATTCTACTATGCGCCGATCCTATCATGGCGCAAAATACCAAGTTTCAATTCCCAAGGGATAGATTACCCACCAAATTTACTTAGCTAAGGCGTGAGATTTACCTCGCCAAATTTACTCCACCCAAGCGCGGAATTTACCCCGCAGGATAAATTCCGCCGAATTTTACTTTACCCTTTTTATCTCGATCTCGCCGTCACGCGCGCCGATTTCGATCCGATCGCCCGTTTTGATCTCGTCGCTTAGGATCATATCGGCGATCTTATCCTCCACCAGATCGTAGAGCGCCCTTCGTAGCGGCCTTGCGCCGTATTCGATATCAAAGCCCGCCGAGGCGATGAGCTTTTTGGCATTTTCGCTCAAGCTTGCGCTAATGCCGCGATTTGCTAGCGTTTTTTGCAGGCTTTTAAACATAATGCCCACGATTTTTATAAGATCGTCCTCGCTTAGGGCGTTGAAGATCACGATATCGTCCAGGCGGTTGATAAATTCGGGCTTGAAATAATTCTTCAGCTCGCTCTTTACCGCCTCCTCTCGCTCGGCAAGCGCGATCTCGCGCGGCTTATCCGCATTTTTGGCGTCAAGCTCCATAATCTTAGCCGAGCCGATATTGCTCGTTAGGATGATGATCGTGTTTTTGAAATCGACCGTAACGCCCTTGTTATCGGTCGCGCGCCCGTCGTCTAAAATTCCAAGCAGGATGTTAAAAACGTCCTTGTGCGCCTTTTCGATCTCGTCAAAAAGCAGCACGGAGTAGGGCTTTCTGCGCACCGCTTCGGTAAGCTGTCCGCCCTCATCGTAGCCCACGTATCCCGGAGGCGCGCCGAGCAGGCGGCTGACGCTGTGTTTTTCCATATACTCGCTCATATCAAAGCGGATCATCGCCCGCTCATCGTCGAATAAAAACCTAGCTAAGCTCTTTGCGCTCTCGGTCTTGCCGACGCCGGTAGGTCCTAGAAACAAAAAGCTTCCGATCGGGCGGTTTTCGTTCACGAGACCGGCTTTATTGCGCTTGACGGCGCGAGCGATGGCGTGCAGCGCCTCGTCCTGCCCCACGATGCTCTCTTTTAGATGCTCCTCGATGTGGAGGAATTTCTCCTTTTCGGAGGAGAGCATTTTGCTTACCGAGATGCCCGTCCACTTGCTTAAAATTTCAGCCACGCTCTCCTCGTCCACGCGGTTTCGCAAAAGCACGCCGTTTTCTTTCATCGCGTCCCATTTCGCCTCAAGCTCCTTAACCTTCGCCTGCGCGGCGGGGATCTTGCCGTATTCGATCTCGGCAGCCTTGCTAAGATCGCCGTTGCGTCTTGCTAGGCTGGCTTCGTTTTTAAGGCTATCGATTGCTTTTTTAGCCTCGCTGATGCCGCCGAATACGGACTTTTCGTTTTCAAATTTAGCCTGAAGCGCGTTTTTCTGCTCGGTTAAATTTTCGATCTCTTTATCGATCTGCGCGAGCCGCTCGTCGTTTTTGCCGTCATCCTCCATCTTAAGGGCTTCCTTTTCGACCTGAAGCGTGAGGATGTCGCGCTTGGCCTTGGCAAGCTCGTTTGGCTCGCTTTCGATCTGCATTTTAAGCTCCGCCGCCGCTTCGTCAATGAGATCAATCGCCTTATCCGGCAGAAATCTATCGCTGATGTAGCGGTCGCTTAGCCTTGCAGCCGCCACTAGCGCGCTATCGGTGATGGTGACGTTGTGATGCACCTCTAGCCGTTCCTTTATGCCGCGCAGGATCGCCGTAGCCTCGCTCACGCTAGGTTCCGCGACCGTTACGGGCTGGAAGCGGCGCTGAAGCGCGGCGTCTTTTTCAAAATACTTTCGGTACTCTTTCAGCGTCGTAGCGCCGATCGCGTGCAGCTCGCCGCGCGCAAGGGCGGGCTTTAGGATATTTGCGGCATCCATAGAGCCTTCGCTTGCGCCTGCGCCTACGATGGTGTGAATTTCATCGATGAAAAGCACGACGTTCGCGGCTTTTACGACCTCGTTTATGACGGCTTTGAGCCTATCCTCAAATTCGCCGCGATACTTCGCGCCCGCAATCAGCGCACTCATATCAAGCGCGATGACGCGTTTGTTTTGCAGGCTGAGCGGTACTTCTTTTTTGGCGATCAGCTGAGCAAGACCTTCGACGACCGCGGTTTTTCCCACGCCCGGCTCGCCGAGCAGGATAGGGTTATTTTTCGTCTTGCGGATTAAAATTTGCATCATTCGCGAGATCACCTCGTCGCGGCCGATGACCGGATCGAGCTCGCCCGCGATTGCCTTGGCGGTGAGATCGACGCCGAATTTACTAAGCGCCTCAAGCGTCTCGTCGGCGGTTTGCGAATCGATACTTTTGCCGCCGCGAAGCGCCTCCAGCTCCTTTTTGATCTCGCTAAGATCTGCAAATTTAGATAGAATTTTCTTTAGCGGATCGGCGTTTAAATTTGCGATCAGCCAGGTATCTACGGCGATAAATTTATCGCCCGAGCTCGTCATCAGCCCTTTTGCGAGCTCTAGCGAGTTCATCAGCTCGCGCGAGATTCGAACGTTTTCCTTCGTGACGTTTGAGCTCGTAGGCAAATTTGAAATTTCGCTTTTGATCTCGAGCTCGACTGCGGTCTTTTCGATACTAAATTTATTAAAAATTTGATTTAGCACCGAGCCGCTGTCGGCTACCAAAGCCCAGAGCATGTGCAATACGCCCACTTCGCTATTTTTGGAATGGATCGCCAAAGAAACGCTACTTTCGAGCAAAGAGCGCATTTTATCGGTTAAAATTTCAATAGTTTCGTTCATAAATTTTCTCCTAAAGTTGAAGTTGATTGCATTATATAACTTTAGTGTCTTTATGTCAAGGTTTTTTAGTGAGATTTTAAAATTTTCGGCTTAAATTTATCCGTAAACGCGCAAATTTTGTATGAAATTTACCTTATTTTTAGCCAATTTTCTATAAAATTCACTCCATTTTACTTTCAAGGATAAACTTTGCGACAAAAACACCTCTTCTTCGGCTTGGGATTCATATTTTCTCTATTTTTAGGCGTTAGTTTTTTTACCGGAAATTTACAAGCCAGAGAGGTCAATGCGACCAAAAAGCCAGACAGCGAAAAAACGCGTTTGGAGGCGCTAGCTAAGCTTACCAAAACGCTTGCGATCGTCGAGAACAATTATGTCGATGAGATGACATTCTCAGAGCTTGTGGACAAGACGATCTCGGGGCTTATGAATAACCTCGACGCGCACTCAAGCTACATGGACGAAAAGGCGTTTAACGATACGAAAGTCCAGACCGAGGGCGAGTTCGGTGGGCTTGGAATTCAAGTGGGTATGAAAGACGGCGCTCTAACCGTCATCTCGCCTATCGAGGGGACTCCTGCTGACAAGAAAGGCATTCAGGCTAATGACGTGATCTTGCGTATCGACGGCAACGCGACCTTCGGCATCACGATCGACGATGCGGTCTCAAAGATGCGCGGCAAGCCGAAAACCAAAATCACTCTAACGATCGTGCGCAAGGGCGTTAGCAAGCCTTTTGACGTTGAGATCGTCCGCGACATAATCAAAGTAGAATCGGTTTACGCCAAGATGATCGAGGATGATAAAATTTTATATCTGCGCGTTACGAATTTCGACCAGCACGTGGTAGCGGACGCGAGCAAATTTATAAAAGAGCATAAAGACGCCAAGGGCATTATTTTGGATCTGCGAAACAATCCGGGCGGGCTTTTGGATCAAGCGATCGGGCTGGTAAATTTGTTCGTAGATAAGGGCCTAATCGTCTCGCAAAAAGGGCGCGCGAAAAACGAAACCGAAGCGCATAACGCCGATCCTAAAAAGAAGATCACCGATTTGCCGCTGGTAGTATTAGTAAACGGCGGCAGCGCAAGCGCGAGCGAGATCGTAAGCGGCTCGCTTCAGGATCTAAAGCGTGCCGTGTTGGTTGGTGAAAAAACTTTTGGTAAGGGAAGCGTGCAGGTGATCCTACCGATCGAGGATAAAGAAGCCTTGCGACTAACCATAGCGCGTTACTATCTCTCAAGCGGTCGCACCATCCAAGCGGTGGGCGTGACGCCTGATCTCATAGTGGCGCCGGGCAAGGTGCCGAGCCGCGACGAGGATGAATTCTCGCTAAAAGAAGCTGATCTCAAAAAGCACCTGCAAGGCGAGTTAGCCAAGGTAGAGACCAAGAAAAAAGATGCTCAGAAAAAGGATGAGAAAAATTTCATCACCGCAGAGCAGATTAATAACGATATCCAGTTAAAAACCGCAATAGACGCGATAAAAATTCTAAACATCAAGTAAGGAGAGTGTGATGCAAGCTACCAAAAAAGAGCTCATCTACGAAGGCAAGGGCAAGAAGATGTGGTCGGTTAACGAAAGTGACGACCTTTTGATCTCGGAATTTAAAGATTCGCTGACGGCGTTTAATGGCGTCAAAAAAGCCGAAGAGAGCGGCAAAGGCGCGCTGAATTGTAAAATTTCGACGCTGATTTTTGATCTGCTTAAAAAGCACGGCATCGCCACCGCGCTTGTTGAGACGATCAGCCCGACCGAGCAGCTCGTGAAAAAATGCAAAATTTTCCCGCTTGAGATCATCGCTCGAAATATCGCCACCGGCTCGCTTACAAAGCGCCTGGGTATTAAAGAGGGTACTAAGCTTCCGTTTGCGCTGGTGGAGTTTTGCTATAAAGACGACGAGCTGGGCGATCCGATCCTAAACGACGAGCATTGCTTGCTGCTTGGCGCCGTAAAGAGCCAAAGCGAGCTTGACGAGCTCAAAAAGATCGCGCGCAAGATCAATGAAATTTTGATTAAATTTTTCGACGAGCGAAATTTAAAGCTCGTGGATTTCAAAATCGAGCTTGGCAGAGATAAGGACGGCAATATCCTACTTGCAGACGAGATCAGCCCTGATAGCTGCCGCTTTTGGGACAAACAGACCGATAAAAAGCTCGATAAGGACGTATTTAGACAGGATCTTGGTAGCGTAAAAGTGGCCTACGAAGAGGTCTTGCGTAGAATTTTAGGATAAGCGATGAGGGTAATCGTAAACGTAAGACTTAAAGAGGGCGTGCTCGATCCGCAGGGCAAGGCGGTCAAACACGCCCTCGCTTCGCTTGGTTTTAGCGGAGTAGAGGACGTGCGCGTAGCCAAACAGATCGTCCTTGATATAGATGGCGAGGATAGGGATAAAATTTATGCCGACGTCGCTAGGATGTGTGATGAAATTTTGGCAAACACCGTCATCGAAGACTATGAGATCGTGATATGAAGGTAGCGATCGTCAATTTCCCCGGCACGAATTGTGAGCGCGACAGCAAATACGCTTTTGACGCGCTGGGTTGCGAAACGCAGATAATCTGGCATAAAGAAACCGCCATAAACGCCGATCTGATCGTGCTGCCGGGCGGATTTAGCTACGGGGATTATTTGCGAACTGCGGCTATTGCTAAATTTAGCCCCGTAATGCAGGCGGTGCTTGATCACGCGCGAAAGGGCGGCTATATTTTGGGCATCTGCAACGGCTTTCAGATGCTTTTGGAGCTGAAGCTGCTTGCAGGAGCGATGAGCAGAAATATAAATTTAAGCTTCATCTCAAAATTTCACCATCTGCGCGTCGTTTCAAACGACAATAAATTTCTGCACTGTTGCGATAAGGGCGAAATTTTAAATATCCCGATCGCGCATGGCGAGGGAAACTATTATGCGCCTGCGGATACGCTAAAGTCGCTATACGACGAGGATTGCGTGCTGCTAAAATATTGCGACGCAAACGGCGCGGATCTAAATCCGAACGGCTCAGTGGACGCAATTGCTGGGATTTGCGATAAAAACAAAAAGATTTTCGGCCTGATGCCGCATCCTGAGCGCGCGATAGAGCCTATTTTGGGCGGCACGGACGGAGAGAAAATGCTAAAAGGCTTAATTTGCTAAAAAAAATTCTTACTATTTTAGGTGTCTGCACGCTTGCGTTTGCTGCGCCGGAGATTGAGATCGATTCGCTTGACGATCTAAGTAAATATGCGCCGAAAAAAGCTGAGGATAAGCCGGACGAGCCGCAGACGCGCGATAATTCCAAGGTAATGCTGAAGTATAATAAAAAAGAGGTTATGTCGATGGATAATCTAAGCATCGACGATCTTAAGGCTTTGGCGCCTACTAACGAAGTCGATCTTGATGTATCCGACGATAAGGTCTATCAGGACATTAAGCCTAAAGAGCTTACGCTAAAAGCCAGCGGGATGCCTAGGAAGGTGTATTGCAATCAAATTTTTAAGATCGACTTCGCCGTATATTTGGGGCAGAAAATCACCGTTAAGCCAAAGCTAGAGATCAGCCGCACCAATGGTATGAAGTGGCTTAATGCTGACAATCTTACGTGGATTGAGGGTGACGAGATGTTTGAGACGACGCTGTGGTTTGCAGCAAGCGATAAGAGCGATAAGATAAATGAGCTCGTTTTGACGCTGCAGCGCAACGGAGAATTCTTTGAAAAAAGCTCTATTACGCCTGATAATCCGGAATTTATGAAGCTTGACACGAAGCCTAATTTTTCGCATATCGTAGCCGACGAGCTGAAACTTAAAAACTACAAAACTACCAAATTTGACGACGTTTCAAATTTACTCACGCTCGATCTTGGTATCCGAAACGGCGCAATCAGCGCTTTTAGTATCGATAATCCTGCCATTATCAAGCAGGGGGTGGACTCCGTACGCGGCACATACGCAAGTCAGAGCGGATATTATTTCGCCGTCGTGGATAAAAATATCACAAATTTAGACTTCAGCTATTTCAATCTTAATACTAAAAAATTTGAAAATTTCGGTCTTGAGCTTAATCCGCGCGCCGAGGATCTTAGCACGCAGATCGGTCTAAATCCGAAAGAGAGCAAGTTCGAAGCCTACAAGCAGATCGCGATCTACACGCTAGCTGCCGTGCTTTTGGTGATGTTTCTGCTTAGTAAAAATATCACGCCGCTCATCTTTGCAGTGCTGATTTTGGCGGTAAATTTCTATGCGCAAAGGCCTTACGGCACGGGCAGTATCGCGCAAAATTCCCCGGTTAGAATTTTGCCTATGCAAAGCTCCACCGTGTTTTACGTGACTAAAAATCCCGAAAAGGTTGAAATTTTGGGTACGAATAAGGAATTTTATAAAATCATGCTGGGCGGCAACAAGATCGGCTGGGTTAAAAAAGATGAGCTTAGCAAGGATTAGAGCGCTATTTTACGCGATTTGGTTTATTTTTACCGTCGTTTGCGTCGTGATCGCCATGGCGGTAAAAAACTCCTCTCATCGCCGCTTCCGCCGCATTTGGGGGCGCTTCCAGCGCTACGGCGTCGGATACGATATCCAGATCATAGGCACTCCCGATCCGCGCGCGCAGTTAGTAATCGCCAACCACCAAAGCATAATGGATATCGTTGTGCTTGAAGAGACTCATCCCGCCGATATCTGCTGGATCGCTAAAAAAGAGATCGCAGACATCCCTATCATCGGCAAAATCATCACTCTTCCGAAGATGATCCAGGTCGATCGCTCAAATCCGCGCGATCTGGTGCGGATCGTGCACGAAGTGCAGCAGCGCGTGAGCGAAGGGCGCGTCATCACGATGTTTCCAGAGGGCACCAGACATCGCGGCACGCAGCTTTTGCAATTCCAAAGCGGCGCCAAAGCGATCGTTAGCAAGCTTGGTCTGCGTGTCCAGCCCGTGGTACTCATCGGCACGCAGCACATCGCAAACTCTCACGATTTCACCGTCCATAGCGGACATGTCAAAATCATCTACCTAGACCTGCTCGATACGAGCGATAAAGATTGGCTGCAGCACGCCAGAGACACGATGCAAGCCGTAATCAATGAAAACGAAACCGCCGAAGCATAGGCGGGATTCATAAATTTATCGATAAAATTCAAACGCGACTTTTACTAATTCGCGCGATTTCTGTGCGCTAGCGCGTTTATTTGCGCTTTGATTTGCGGCGGCAAAATTTTATAAAATTTCATCCGCTCGTGTTAAGCGGCGTGGAATTTTAAAATTTCGTTCGTGCGCGTGGACGACGAAATTTTAAAATTTTATCCATGCGTTTAGGTAGTGGAATTTTAAAATTTCATCTAAACTACAGGCGGCGAGTTATCGGCGAGAGATAGGCAAGAAAACAGCGCCTGTATAAAAGCAAAATTTTAAAATTTACGCGGCGCGGTAAGATGAAATTTAGCATATATTTAGCTATTTGCGAAAATGGCTAAACGATTTGTCACAAGAGCAAAAGATGGCGGCAACCCGCAAGCGATCTAAAATTTTAAATTTCTTAAGGAGGAGAGAATGGCGTTTGTTACAGAGCGTATTTCAAAAGAGGATATCGAGAAATACGACTTGCTAAAACCATGCAATGAGATATGTGAAAAGTATCATCAAGTTAAGCTGGAATGGGCTATTCTAAATTCAAGAAGCTGGTGCATAGATCGAGAAAGAGGTATTTGGCTTTTTTCAGTGTGCAGTATCACTATCGGAGATCCGAGAGATATGGAATTTAGCGGTGAAGATATATGGATCTTGCACTACAAGGGTAAAGATATAGAAATCGATCTGAGGAATATACATAATGAATATACAGGTAAAAAAGATACGGATAATCCGTTTATACTAATATATGAACTGGAATCTATAAGAAGCGATATTGGAGATATACCAAAGCAAGAGATTGTGGATATTTTAAAAGAAATTTTAAATGAGTTTAAGGGAGGAGACGTTATAACGTATTTTATCCCCAAAGAGAATATTCAAGTAATTTTCAGATCTAAAATTTAAAGAAAAGAGGATAAAGTGGCGTTTGTAGCAGAATATATTTCGAAAGAGGACTTAAAGAAATATAATGTCGTAAATATCGTGAATA
>NZ_CALIJF010000043.1 GCF_938018035.1 uncultured Campylobacter sp.
AGCCTAGCGTCTATGAAAGCGTGCTGCGCCGCGACCCCGCAAGCGAGATAAAGAGTGAAATTCTAAGCTTTTTGAGTATCGTTAAAATTTTAAAACTGAATGTGAGGATTTGGATTTAATAAAATTTGAGCGGTATTTTTGCTAAAAATCTTTAACTCTTAAAAGATAATTTGGTCCGTCTAGCTCTTTATTAAATTTTGATTTCATACGAGGCTATCTTCTAAACGTTTATCGCGTAACTGCTTATCTATCAAAATTCTTGCTTTACGTCTAAAACCTGCTCTTTACTCCTAGCTTATATAAAAATTTGCGGCCGGATTTTATCTAAATTTTTTCCCGTTTTTAGTAAAAAATAGGTTTTTAGCTCCTTGTATTCGCTGCTCGTTAAAATCGAGGCGTCGATAATAAAATGCTTATCAAAGATAATCAAACTATCGCCGCTTAGCATATCCAGTCCAAGCCCTAGCCCGTTTACTAATCTAAAAATCAGTAGCGGGAGTATGCCGAGCCCAAATGCTATCGGCACTACGAACGGGGCTATCGCATAGCCTTTAAAGTAAAAAACCGCGGACATTAAAACGAAGTAGATCATAGACGCTAATTACAAACTTTTTTGTGATTGTCGGCAATTGGGGTTGGGAAGGCCCAAAGGTTCGTTTTATCCCCACTATATTTGATAATTTTATTTCGAGCAGGACTAAATTCTTCTTCGTAGAAAAATACTCTATGGCGGAATTCTTAAATTTAATATAGCAGCTTCCTAGCTCTTTTGGGCGTTCATTTAGCTCTCCTGGATGCGGTGGTCTGTATGGTGCAAAATGTGAAAGAAAGTCCAAAATAAATACAATCGGCAGATATAGCTTTATCATTTCTATTGAGTTGTCTTTTATTATTATCGGATATTTGTCGTAGTCTCTAGACTCGGCCTTTTCTAGCGTAGTGCTGATTTTAAATTTATCCAAATTTAGCTCTTTATAAACGGAATTTTAAAGCGTTTTATATGCTCTCAAATAGGGCGGCAGCACGCAAGTGCGGCGGATAGTAAATTACCCACCGCAGTACAGCTCGTAAAATCGTGCCCATAAAAATCGCGCTGCGCCGCGGGCCTATAAATCACGACTTGCGTAAACGCAGCGCAATGCTCGCAAAAGTAAAATTCGCGGCTTGCAAAAAATTAAGCCGCGGCATTCAAAAGCGAACTTAAGCTTTTGGAATTCTGATCTTCTGTCCAGGATAGATGAGGTTCGCGTCCTTGATAACCTCGCGGTTGGCGTCGAAAATAATCT
>NZ_CALIJF010000044.1 GCF_938018035.1 uncultured Campylobacter sp.
TCGCAAGCGCGTACTTACGCGCGGCGTGAGCCTATAAGATTGTGGAATTTTAAACGCCTACGATTTAAAATTCCGCCTCTTTTACAGAAATTTCAACCGAGCGGCGGCTTTAAATTTAGCGGTCGCTCGGCGCAAAATTTTATTTAAAAATTCCACTCTTGCCCATTCGCCGTTAGATTATTTCAAAAAATCGCCTCTTGCTGATATTAAAATTTTAAATTTATGCTACAATCACTCAAATTTAAGATTTGAAATCTTAAGCGAAAGGATCCGTCTTGAAAAATAAAATTTCACTTTTTTTGGTCATTTCGGCGTTTTTGATTTTTACAGGTTGCTCTAAAAACGTGCCCGTAAATAGCGGTATTGTGCGCACTTCCGAGCCGCTTCACATTATGGAATTTCCGCAAGATAAGCTTATAAGCGTAAATTTTACCAATACCTCTACGACGGATTCGAATTTAACCCAAGTGGTGATTCAACATCTGCGCGCGGACGGATTTAAGGTCGTAAATAAAAGCGCGGCGAACGTCCAAATCGGCGGCAATCTCAACTACTTCCGCAAGGCGGATTTTTCGCGCAGATCGTGGGATAATCCGAGATTTAGCTTCGGAATGGGATTTGGCAGATATTACAGACATACGGGCGTAGGCGTGGGCTGGGGGATGCCGTTCGGTTATGATCCTTGGGACGACGACGATTATTACAGAGACTACTTCTACGACTCGCAGATTAGCCTCTACATAAGCGTTAAAAACAAAGGCGCTTGGAAGGATTACGTAACTAATCTCAACTACCAAAGCATCAAAAATCCGGGCTCTAAAGACTCGGTAATGGATGCGCTAAATTTTAAAATTTACGAATATATAAGACAACTGATTAAGCAGGGAAGATGATAGTAAAAGAGAATAAAAAGCCCGTAGCGATGACGCTGGCGGGATCGACGATTTTGGCGCTCGCTAGCGGGTATTGCTACCACGCGGGCTTTGGCGGCGCGGCGCTTTTTGCTTCCGTAGTGGCGGCATTTTGCGCGTTTTTTTGCGCGCTTAGACTCGGCGCGAAAAATTATTTGCAGATCGGCGAGGATGCTTTTACGATCGTGCGCGGGGCAAATTCCGAGAGCTTCGAATACAAAGATATCGCAAATTTAGGCACCAAAACCTTCGTCGCGGGCAGAAACAAAACGGAGCTTTTAAATTTTGTATTCAAAAAAATACCGCAGGCGCAGGATCGCTTTAATTTTTTACGATTTTACAGCGACACGGAGGCCACGCTACCGGGCTCATTTGAAATTTCGATCTACGAACTGAGTAAAATTTTGCGCGAAAAAGCGGGTCTTTCGCAAAGCCCTGAGGAAGAGCAAACCGCTTTAAAAACTCGCAAGGGCGCCAAGGGCTCTAAAAAAAGCGCGAGTAGCGCTAAAAATTTTAAAGCTAAAAACTTTCGCGATGAGAATTTTGCTTCAAAAAATTTCGATGCGCAAAGTTCCTGCGGCGCGCAAAATTTAGATGAAAATTCAGGCGCGGAAAATTCCCGCTCTACGCAGGATTCCGCCGTGCAAAATTCTAATGGCGCCGCCGATTCAAACAGCGCGCAGAATTTGAAGGGCGCTTCAAATTTAAACGAACAAAACTCCGCTGCGCCGAACAATGCCACTTCCTCAAATGACGCCGCCGCGGGCGAAAATTTCGCAGGTGCCGAGAATTCCGCGCCTAAATTTTCTGCGGGCGATAATGGATCTGCCACTGCATCCAAAAGTGCGGCAGCGGCTGACTCTGATGCCGCCGATACCGCGATGCAAAGCTCCGCCTGCGAAAGTAAAAACAAATAGAGGCGCGGTCTTGAACTCCTTGCCGATCGGAATTTTCTTGCAAGGAGCCGCGCTGATGCTCTCACTGATCGTCGCGATCGGCGCGCAAAACATCTTCGTCATATCCCAAGGTCTTGCGAAAAATCACGTCGCGGCGGTTTGCACGGTCTGCGCGCTAAGCGATGCCGTGCTTACGGGTATAGGTATATTTTTAATCGGCGGCGCCCTTAAGCAGGGCTCGCTCCTTACCCAAATTTTAAGCATAGGCGGGGTCATATTTCTGCTCTGCTACGCGCTAAGCTCGTTTTTTAGCGCCTACAGAGGCTCGCATTTTGCCAAGATCCAAAACTCGGCAAATAGCCCGCTAGCGCCCGTCGTAGCTAAAGCCCTTGCGGTGACGCTTCTAAATCCGCACGTGTATTTAGACACCGTCGTGGTCGTGGGCTCGCTCGGCGCTACGATCGCAGATGCCCAAAAGCCGTGGTTTTACGCGGGAGTTATGTTCGTATCGTTTGCGTGGTTTTTCGGCTTGGGCTACGGTTCAGGGGCGCTTTCGAAGCTTTTTGCAAGCAGCAGAGCATGGCGCATAATCGACGCGCTCGTGGGAGTTTTGATGCTGTATATGGCGTATCTGATCGCGAAGTTTGTCTTTAAAATTTAAAATTTCACGCTAAAATTCCGCATTCTTGATAAAGGATCTATGATGAAAATTGAAATTGAAAGCGGGCTCGAACTAAAAGAGGCCTTGTGGCGCGTAGAGAAAGCTCTGCGACTAGTGACCGACAAGGATGGCAAAATCACATCGAGCGCG
The DNA here is from genome assembly GCF_938018035.1 of uncultured Campylobacter sp. GTDB lineage: Bacteria > Campylobacterota > Campylobacteria > Campylobacterales > Campylobacteraceae > Campylobacter_B. Next base: position 2,619 of record NZ_CALIJF010000044.1, read on the forward strand.
ACGCTTTACGTGGGCAAACATTCGCTTTTAAATTTACTCGATACCAACCAGATCGAAAATATCCAAAACGCTTATGCGCGCGCCAGGGCGGAATTTCGCGCGGAGATGCTGGGCGTGCTGGAGGGCTTTTTATCGCAAGAGGACGCCGAGAAAAACGCCGAATACGCGCTATTTAATCAGCTCTACCAGATGGCGATGACCGCGGGCAGGAAGAGCGATATCTTTATCCACGTCCAAGGCATCAGCGAAAACGAGGTCGTGCTGCGCGTCTATCAGCGCTTCGAGCTTGACGACGGCGTGATAATCTACTACGCAGGCGGCGAGTTTAGCTACACTCTGGATGAAAATTTCGGCAAAATTTATCGCTACGAAATTTAATTTTAGCGGTGCGGCGTGAGATCAGGTGCCGCTTCGATCGTAAATATTACGTCCGCATTATGCTTCTTTGTCGCGAGGACGCATAAATTTAAACCCTAAAAATACGCGGCGAGCTAAATTTAGACAAGCTTTCTGTGACGATAGAATTCCGCTCGGTTAAAATTTATCGTAATTCCAAATTTAAAGCTGCGTACAAATTTTTATCCCTCGATACGCAAATTTTATCCTACTGCCCGCCGGCGTTCTAGCCCGCTTTGCCCTGCGCCCGTCAAAATTTTTAACCGAGCTCGCGTGAAATTTTACTCCTCAGGCACGCAAATTTCGCCGCGCCGCATCGCCTTTACCGTGCAAAAGCCCACGATACCTATAAAAACGCATAAGATAGCAAAACCCGCCGCTCCCGCAAACAAGAAAAATTTGATCCCGTTAAACTCAAACGCTCGCAAAAACGCTATGCTAGCCGCAGCCGTCGGGAAGGTAAACGCCCACCACGAGAGGAAAAATTTAAGCCGCAAAAAGCTTTTAAACATACAAAGGATGAGAAGCGCGAAAAATAGCGTGATGTAGAGCATGATCTTCGCTGTGACGTCAAAGCTGCCGGTGAGCTTGACGTAGTCTAAAAACGCTATCGCAGGCGGCGCGATCACGATAAAAAGCGTCGGGATAAATTTCTGCGGCATCTGATCGTGAAAGATGATGCGGTAAAACAAAACTGCAAAAAGCACGGGCCAAAAAAATATCCCGATCGCAAAGTAATACCACGCAAGCTCGCTCGCGGCGGGCGCGGCTAGCGGGACGAAGAGGTTACCCACGATCGGGATGAACCACGCGGGGTTTGAGTGCGCGATCTGGACGTTATTTTTGATCCAAAAGGAGACGACGTGCAGCGTAATAAAGGTCTGAAACGCTACGCCCACGCAAAAAAGCGCGTCGTAAACGGGCGCGAAGTCCCGCCAGAGCGAGGCGACTAGCAGCGTGCCGATCGAAAAAGCGGCGAAAAAATTTACGCGCACCGGGTGGAAAAACTCCGCCTTGCAAGCCCCTGGGTATTTTATCAGCTTCGCCGCGTAACAAGCGCAGATGAGTGCGTATGCTAGGCTAGCCGCGCCGCGTAAAATTTCAAAAACCGCGCCTGAGATATCAAAGATCAAATTTAGCCGCTCGTATGCGAGAGCTAGTCCGCCAAGCCCCATAACTACGGTGTAAAACATTATGGGGAAGTGCTGCAGCCAGCTTGGTTTTTCGTCCTGCGTTTTCATAATTTTTCCTTGTTTTTTCTAAATTTTACCCCAATTTTAGCGCAATTTCGGTGAGTTAGTCACGAAATAAATCAATGCTTAAAATATTTTGTAGCTAAATTTTATCACCGCGCTTTTACGTAAAAGAAAATATAATTAAACAAAGCCAAATTTAACCAAGGAGTGCGTATGTTGGGAGACGAGCTAAAAGATACGCTAAAGCAGCGGTTTACCTCTAAATTTACGCTTAGTGCGCAGGATGAAGAGGCGGTGTTAAAAAGCGCGACGCTAAAAAGCTTTAAAAAGGGTGAAAGGATATACCCAAAAGATGGCTGTCTGGGCTACGCGATCATCATAAGCGGGCGTGCGCGCGGGCTGGTTAGCACGAGTAATTTTAAAGAGATCACCGTCTTTAACCTACAAGACGGCGATAGCTGTATGCTGTGCGGCTTTTGTTCGCTAGGAGCGCTACAAGCGGAGATAAATTTGCAAATCGAAGATGACGTGCGGATGATTTTGATACCAAGAGAGATATTTAAGAGGCTACGCGAAAACTATCCGCAGGTGGCAAATCACGCGCTAGAGCTCATGGCGACGCGATTTAGCTCGGCGATAACCGCTATGGATCAGACGCTGTTTTTGCCACTAACTAGGCGAATAATAAATTTCCTCGAGCAAAACGGCGCGAAAAACGGGCTAAAGATCACGCACGAACAGATCGCAAACGACATCGTTAGCGCGAGAGAGGCGGTATCAAGAGCGCTAAAAGAGATGCAGAAAAAGGGGCTCGTCGAGCTAAAACGCGGAGTCGTGACGTTAAGGTGACTTTGTTACATATTTAAATTTTAAAATGCGCTATGATTTGACAATAACTTCTAAAAGGAGCTTTTATGCAAAGCATCGACAGAAGAGGCGTCTTGAAAATTTTAGGCGCGGCGGGGCTAGCAGCGGCGGGAGTCGCAGGTGCTAGCAAGCTAAATGCGGGAGAAAATGCGGACATCCGCGCAAATATCCTAATAATCGGCGGCGGTCTAGGCGGCATCAGCCTAGCGGCGAAACTACGACGAGATATGCCAAACGCCGAACTAACGGTCCTTGATAAGGACGAGTACTTCTACTATCAGCCCGGCTTTACGCTCATCGCAGCCGGTCACTATCTGCCCGAAGATATAACCTACGAAAAATCAAATTTGATCCCAGACGGCGTAAAATGGATAAAGCAAAATGCCGTATCTATCGATCCGGCGGCAAATTCCGTCAAGCTAGAGGACGGGTCAAATTTGAACTACGACTACCTCGTGATAGCTAGCGGAGCGGAGTATGAGTTTGAGAGCGTAAAAGGGCTTAGCGCCGACGATATCGGTAGCGACAACGTGACCTCTATCTACACGATCCCAGGCGCTGTTGCTATGTCTGGCATAATGAAAAAAGTCGGCAAAGAAGGCGGCAAGATAGTCTTTAGCGACAACAAAACACCGATGAAGTGTTCGGGCGCAAATAAAAAAGTAACACTGCTAACCGAAGATATGGCGCGAAATTTAGGCAACAGAGACAAGCTTGATATCTCGATATACTCGGGTGCGCGGACGATATTTTCCGCTCCTGTTTATGCTAAAATGATAGAAGGGATGCTAGAGGAGCGAGACGTGAAGTATTTTACCTCGCATCAGCTGGTTGAGGTGGACAAAAGTGCCAATATAGCGGTATTTGAGCACGCTATGCCGTACCGCGAAAACGGCGAAAATAAACTCGCTAAAGAGCTAGTCGAAGTAAAATTTGACTACCTACACCTAGTGCCTCGCGTGAATGCTTCTAAAATCTACGCCGATGCAGGGCTAAGCGTAGGGTGATGTGGCAGGCAACTGGATTAGCCTCCCGCGCGAGACGCTGCAACACTCGAAATTTAAAAATATATTTGCCATCGGCGACGTTTGCGGATTTCCCGCCGGTAAAACCGGAGCTAGTATACGCAAGATGTATCCAGTGCTGGCGCAAAATCTAGCCGACGTTATAAAAGGACGCGAACCGAGTGCTAGATACGGCGGCTACACTGCCTGCCCGCTACTAACGAAATTCGGCAAGGCGGTGATGGTGGAGTTTAACTGGACGGGCAAGCCCGAGCCTACGATAGCGTGCATGGGCGCGACTCGCGAGAGCTACCTAAACTGGGCGATGAAGCTATATATGATGAAGCCGATGGTCATGCAAGGCATGATAAGAGGTCTAGCATAAAGGAGAGAAAATGCAAAACGTCGGGATTTTAGATAAAACTATCCGCCTAGTAATCGCTGCGGTTTGGATATACGCATTTGGGTTCGTCTGCGAGTGCTGGCTGTGGCTGGTCGGACTCGTGCCGCTACTGACGGCTGTTTACGGTTATTGTCCTCTTTATAAATTTTTTGGTATAAATACGTGTAAAAAATGCAAAAACAAAGAAAGGAAAACGCAATGCTAAGTAAAAAAACTAGGATAATAAGAGCGTTGATCGGGCTAGCGATAATGATCGCTGGAGTGGTGTTTAACAGCTGGTGGGGGCTAGTAGGGCTCGTGCCCTTTATCGTGGGCGTCACGGGATTTTGCCCGGCTTGCTACTTTTTAAACCGCTGTTCGCTAAAGCGTTAAATTTAGCTGCGGTATGCGGTTTGCTGCGCGCCTGGGCAAGAAGCGCGATAAATTTAGTGGCGAAGCGAGCTTTAAATTTTAAATTCTCCACGCCTTGCCGCGGAACGCTAAATTTAAACGAGCGCTTAAGGCTTAAAATTTTATCGCGCGATGCAGGGCGGGAAATTTAATCTCATGCCGCCGTCAATCGGCATGCCGCTATCCGCGTAAAATTTTAACGCCGTGTCGCTTTCAGCATTCTTGCTTCAGCACTCTTACTAGAGCGAGCTTGTGCTCCGCACCCGCCATAACGAAACTCTATGATTAATCGCACCTCGCCTCTTAAAATTCATCTTAAATTTGCTAAAATTGCATCAAAATTTAAAATTTAAAGGAGCCAAAATGTCAAATATCTTAATCATAGGCGCGGGCGGCGTGAGCCAAGTCGCGACCGTAAAATGCGCGATGAACGCGGACGTTTTTACAAAAATCACCCTTGCAAGCCGCACCAAAAGCAAGTGCGACGCGATCGCTAAATTTATCAAAGACCGCCTAGGCGTGCAAATCGACACCGCCCAGATCGACGCGGACGACACCGATGCGGTCGTAAATTTAATCAAAAAAACGGGTGCGCAGCTACTGCTAAACGTTGCGCTGCCGTACCAGGACCTAACGCTGATGGACGCGTGCTCTCGCGCCGGCATCC
>NZ_CALIJF010000045.1 GCF_938018035.1 uncultured Campylobacter sp.
AAAATCTTTATAACGCCGTTCCGTTTCAAAGCATGGAATTTACCGGTGGACTTGCACAGAATACGCCTATGTCTGCTCATAATGAAACATGGAATTCAATTGGCGCAAATTTCGCAGCTTCTGCAAATTCTAGCAATACCGGGACTACAAATTCCACTCCTGCGCCAAATTTTTCGGAGCTAAACTTGCCGCACATATTAGATGCCTCAGATTTACCGAAGCAAAGAGAACAAGCTGATAGCGTTGCCGGTGGGTTTGCGGACGGATTTTTGCGCGCCATGGAGGGCGATTTTGCAAACTCGTTTGCCACAAGCTCCGCAGATAGCGAGCAATTTAAATCCGGCAAGCCCGCAAAGAGCGCCGCGCAGCAGATAAAATTTAATGCTTCAAAGCCTTCGGAGCGCACAGAATTTAAAGCGTATAAATTCGGCGCGTCCGAGCAGGCAAATGAGATAAAATTTGGCGTGCAGTCTACGCCGAATGAGCTTGCCGCTTCGGCTGCGGCGGAGTTTGCCAGCCTTATGGCAAGCGAGTTAGAGCCTAGCGCCAAAAGCGAGCCACTGCGTAACGAGCACGGTAAAAAACCGAGCGCAGAGGAGCTGAAAACCAAATTGCGCGATGATCTAGAAGCGGGCATCGCAAACACGATCGAGAAATTTGCGGGCAATAAGGACGCTAAAGACGCGCTGAAGGACTTTAAGATCAATATTGACATATCGTTTGGAGATAGATAGTGAAAGGCAAAATTTTGCTCGTCTCCGGTCCCAGCGGCAGCGGCAAAAGCACGCTTATAAAGCGTCTTATCGCAGAATTTGGCGAGCAGATATACTTCTCGATCTCCTCTACGACGCGCGAAATGCGTGCGGGTGAAGCGGATGGTGTGAATTATCATTTCATAAGCGAGAGCGAGTTTCGCGCAGGTATTGAGCGCGGGGAGTTTTTAGAGTGGGCGTTGGTCCACGGCAAATACTACGGTACTTCGCTAAAAGCCGCTACGAGCGAGCTTGAGCGGGGTAAGATCGTGATTTTTGACATCGATGTGCAAGGATATGAGATCGTGCGTAGCAAAGTGCCTAAAAGCGAGCTTACTAGCGTATTTATTACTACGCCGAGCTTGTCGGAGCTTAGAGATAGGTTGCGCGCTCGCGGCGATAATGATCCCGCCGATATTGCTTTACGCCTGCAAAACGCGCAAGAGGAGATGGAGCGCCTAGGCGAGTATGATTATTTCATAATAAACGACCGCCTGGAAGCGGCGTATGAAAATTTAAGATCAATCTACAAAACTATCAAACTAGAAACGGCGAGCCGCAACATAGGCAAGCTAATCGAAATTTGGAAAATTTAAAGGAGAAAAAATGGGTTCTATGAGTATTGGACACTGGCTGATTGTTTTGATCGTTGTTGTGTTGCTGTTCGGAGCGAAAAAAATCCCGGAGCTTGCAAAGGGTCTAGGACAGGGCATAAAGACTTTCAAAAAAGAGATGGAAGAGGACGACGAACCGCAAAAGGTCGAGAAAAAGATGGAGCAAGAGGTTAAAGACGCCGAGATTAGCGACAATAAAAAGGCGTAAGGGATTTGAAAAATTTAGTCTTAAACGAAATTTTTAAAATTTTATCTCGCGAAGTCGTTTTAGGAAAACCCAAAGATAAAAGCTTGGCCCATTACGCCTCGCCCGAGGCTTTTGCGCTGGCTAAAGAGCTGCGAAAGGCGCCTAAGCTTATCGCCGAGGAGCTTGCGGCTAAATTTAAAGACAGCGAAATTCTAAGCGCGACGGCAGTGAACGGCTATCTAAATTTTCATATAAAGCCCGCCGTGTTGGGCGCTCTTGCTAAAAATGCTCTTAGCTTGGGCGGCGATTTTGCGAAAAACGACGCGAAACTCGGAGACGGAATTTTATCGGATTCGGAAAAGCTTTGCGCGAGCGAGCCTGCTAGCAAAGGTTGCGCTGCAAATCTGGCTGCGAGCGGCAATGACGCCGCTAAATCGCAGAATTCCGACGCTAGGCAAAATTTTATTTCGCAGAATTCCGAAGAGGCGAGAAATTCCCTCGCAGCATCAAATTGCGATGAGTCGCGGAATTCCACCGCTATGCCGCAAAAAATTCTGCTCGAATACATCAGCGCTAATCCTACAGGTCCGCTTCATATCGGGCACGTGCGCGGCGCCGTTTACGGCGATACGTTCGCGCGCATCGGAGGCTATCTTGGGCACCGCGTCGATACCGAGTACTACATCAACGACGCGGGCAATCAGATCGAGCTTTTGGGCACTTCGATCGCGCTTCGTGCGCGTGAGCTCGCGGGCGAGGACGTGAGCTACCCCGAGAAATACTACCGCGGCGAGTATATCGACGAGATCATCCCTCTTGCACGCGCCCAATTCGGCGATGAAATTTTCCGCGACGAATCGCGGATCTTGCAGCTTGCGGAGTTTGCTAAGGACGAAGTGCTAAAGATCATCCAAAAAGATCTCGCAGACGCGGGCATCCATATCCAAAACTGGGCTAGCGAAAAGAGCCTCTACGGCGAGCTTGAGCCTACGATTAAGAAGCTTGAGCGTAGCGGCAAGATGTATGAGCAGGAGAGCAAAATTTGGATCCGCTCATCGCAGCTCGGCGACGAAAAGGATCGTGTCGTCATCCGCGAGGATGCGCGCCCGACCTATCTTGCGGGCGACATCGTCTATCACAACAACAAATTTGAGCGCGGATATGAGCGCTGCATCAACATCTGGGGAGCCGATCACCACGGCTACATCGCGCGTCTAAAGGCTGCCGTGCATTTTCTGGGCTATGACGAAAGCAGGCTCGAGATCATCCTAATGCAGATGGTAAATTTGCTCAAAGACGGGCAGACCTACAAGATGAGCAAGCGCGCGGGCAATGCGATTTTGATGAGCGACGTGCTCGCTGCGATCGGCAGGGACGCGATGCGATTTATCTTCATCAGCAAAAAGGGCGAGACGCCGCTTGAGTTCGACGTGGACGAGCTCGCGCGCGAGGACAGCAGCAATCCGATCTTTTACATCAACTACGCTCACGCGCGGGTCAATCAAATTTTTACCAAAGCGGGCAAGCGCGAGGCGGACGTCCTAAGCGCGGACTTCGGCACGCTGGATGAAGCGGGGCTCGGTCTAGCTTTTGCGGCGCTTGGCTTGAATGAAATTTTAAACGACGCATTTAATTCGCGCGGCTTGCAGAAGCTGCCCGATTTCCTAAAGGCGCTCGCGGCGGACTTTCACAAATACTACAACGAAAACCGCGTCGTAGGCAGCGAGAACGAGGATGCTAAGCTCAAGCTGTTCGCGCTCGTAGCGCTCAGTATCCGTACGGCGTTTGCTCTGATGGGTCTAAACGCGAAAGAGAAAATGTAGGCTCATATCGGTTTATTTTATATTAATTTCACTCAAATCGTGTTTTGATACGAAATTTCCGTTTATATTTTCTGCAAAAAGCATAAAGTTGCTGGCAAATTTTAACGTATATGAGTGATAATTTAAGGATTAGATATGAGAAAGACAATTAGCATCGTAGCCCTTGTTATTGCGGTTTGCGTTTTAATTAAAATTCTTTTTCCTACGCCGATTTTATCGTTAAAATGCCATTTCGACGATAATAAAAGCTGCGTGGAGCTAGGGCGAGATAAACAATCAAGAGGTGATTATGAAAGCTCAAAGAGAATATTCGCAAAAGCGTGTGGTTTAGGAGATATTGATAGCTGCTTTGAAGTAGGTATCTTGTATGATAACGGCGATAAAGTAGATGCTATAAAAGCAAGCGAATTTTATTTAAAAGCATGCGAGAAAAGCAAAGCAGTAAGTTGCCACAAGTTAGGAAATTTATACCAAAAAGGCCTCCTAGAGAAGGATTATAAAAAAGCGGTAAAATTTTATGAAAAAGCATGCGATTTAGGCTATGGTAAAAGTTGCCACAACGGTGGAAGTGTATACTTTATGGGCGGCTTTGGACTAGAAGCAGATCATAAAAAGGCATTTGGTTTTTTTAAAAAAGGATGCGAGCATGACATCCCGATAGCTGCTATAACGTCGCATTTTCATATCAGCAAGGCGACGGGACGCAGAGGGACTATGATAAAGCTATAGAATTTTACACGAAAGCTTGTGATTTAGGCTTTTCCTATGCTTGCGGTAATCTCGGAGTTTTGTATGTTGGCGGTAGTCAGAATGTAGAGCAAGATCTCCGCAAGGCGTTAGACTATTTTGTGAGGGCTTGCGACTTAGGGAATGAAAAAATTTGTGAAAAGCTTCAATGGATAAAAGACACGATTTCAATAGATCAACCGCAAAATTAATTTTACTTCATCATTGGCATAAAATACGGTTGAGCAGGTTGATATACTTTAAATTTAATGCGCTAAACTTTACGAGTCGGCTTGAACTGTGGCGCTTGTTGGTGTGGTTTAAATTTTAACGTCTTGCTTGCAATAAACTGTAGGTTCGCTGGTGCGTTATTTAAAATTTGTGCATCGACGCAAAAAGGATAGATATGAGAAAGATCATCGACATAGCGGCGCTTTCTATCGCCGTTTGCGTCTTGGTTATGGTGCTTTTTTTGCCGTCGCCCGTTTTATCGTTTAAGTGCTACCGCGGCGATGGCGTAAGCTGCGCGCAGCTGGGGCGCGACAAGCTCTCCCGCGGAGATTACGATGGCGCCAAGCTCGCTTTTGCCAAGGCTTGCGAGGCGGGCGAGAAAGATAGCTGCTTTGATTTGGGTGCCCTATACGATGGCGAGGGCAATGCGACGCAAGCGGGCGTATTTTATACCGCAGCGTGCGATAAAAACGTCGCCATAGCCTGCCACAAGCTAGGCAACCTATATCAGCGAGGGCGCCTGAGTAGGGACTTCGCCGCGGCAGCTCGGCACTATATCAAGGCTTGCGATTTGGGCTACGCCAAGAGCTGTCACAATGCGGGCGTAGTCTATTTCACGGGCGGTTTTGGGCTCGCGGCGGATCCGGCAAAGGCGGTGAGCTTTTTCGAGCGAGGTTGTGACGGTGGGCTAGTGGATAGCTGCTATAATGCCGGCGTTGCGTATGATAAGGGTCTCGGCGCGCCGCAGGATCGAGACAAGGCGGAGAAGCTTTACACCAAATCCTGCGAGCTGGGCTACGGCGATGCCTGCAATAATTTAGGCTATTTGTATGTGAACAAGGGGGATTTGCGCGGATTTTCCAAGGGGCTCGGATGCGTCAAAAAGGGTTGCGACGCGGGCAATAAAAAATCCTGCCAGCTCTACGAATTCATGAAAAACCAAATTTTAAAGAAGTAGGCGCTTGGTTGCCCGGCGCACATTTGCCGATTTGCACTGCCTGCCGTGCACGCCGCCTGTTTTGTATTGCTCGCCGTGCACCGTCCGTCGCAAGGCGTCTGTCGTGCTACCTGCCTTGCATCGTCTATCTACGCTACTCGTCGCGCGGTATCGGTTTTTTCGATGGGCTTGCCTGCGATATTGCCGCGGCGGATTTATGAGTTTTTACAGCGCACGGAATTTCGCCGCGATTTTGCGACGTGCAAAATTCGGCGAGGCGCAGATAGCCCATGCATGCGATTAGCCAAATTTAGCGGCGGAGCTTTACTTGAAATTCTATCGCTATGAAATTTTAAGGCTTAGCTCTAAATTCAGGACTTGCAGAATCTCAACTTTAAAAATTTTATGGACGGCGCTGCAAGCAAGGCAAATTTTAGATTTTAAAATTTTACGGCGCGGAATTTAGCGCGGAAGCAAAGCGCGAAGCTGTTTGAGGAGACAAGTTGGAATATGAGATCGCGGGCGAGGTTCGAAATCTCCGCGTCCACGCTGCAAGAGGAAATAGCAAAATTTGGGTATTTTTCGAGATAGACGGCGTGAAGCTGCGCGGCGAGTTTAACGATATCCCCGTGGAGGAGGGCGAGCTTGCGCGCGCGTATTTCATCCGCGGAGGATACGCAGGCAGCTACGTAGTTACGAGAGTTCAGGTAGCGCGCAAACCAAGCCCTTTGCGCCGCAAGCTGGGGATCGCGACCGCCGTGTGCATGCTTGGCTTCGGCGCGGCGCTGTGGATTGTAGGCTTTGGGATTTTAAACGTCGGCGGGAGGGGCTCGCTAATTAATTTTGTCTGTATTGCCGCGGCAGGATTTGGGGTGCTAAAAGAGGGCGCGGGCAATCTTAAAATGTGGCTAAATCAGCGCATGTCCGAGTAGATCGCCGCCGCGGCGTAAATTTAATAGACTTATAAATTCGCCGAATAAAATTTACTCACGCCCGCCGTATCTTTGCGACATAAATTTTGCTAAAATTCGCTCCGAGCGCAAAACCCGCCGCGCAAATTTAGAAAAAGGCAAAATTTGAACATAAACGAAGCCATAGTTGCCACCGCAAAAAAGCAAAAAGAGTGCCGGCTAGCATTTGCAAAGTATCTGTTTTTGGGAATTTTATTTATAATAGTGCTGCCCGTGGGCGGCGGGTTTGCTGTAGGGCGTCTTTTTGAAAATCGCCTTGCACCGCTATTTTTCATCATTATCTATATTCCGTTTTTTCTCTCCGCGCTAATGGCTAATGCAAGCCGAGTGACCAGCGAGCTGGGGGATTACAAAGCGTTTTATAAAGACGTTTTCGCCCGCGCCGCCATCCGCGATGTTGGTCCAAATTTTAACTACGATCCGTTTGCCGGCATCAGCCGTAAAGAATTTCGCAAAATCGGCATCTATTCGCCAGGTGAGTTTCGCGCAGAAGATCAAATCAGCGGCATTTATAACGGCGTCAAATTTAGCCTCAGCGAAGCGATCCGCATCCCAAACGGCGCGACGCTGGAAATCGGCGACTCGGCGGCGCTAAATTTGCTATCCGCGATAGTTTTTGCTTGGTCGACGATGAAGGATATGCAGGCATTTAGCGGCTCGGTCTTGGTCTGCGAGTTTTACAAAAAATTTAGCGGGCAAACGATAGTCGCGAGCCGCACGCTAAACACCAGATTTTTAGGCGAAAAAGAGCAGATGGACGACATGTTTTTTAGCAAAGAATTTCGGGTCTTTGCGGACGATAAGGTTGAGGCGAGGTATCTTTTGACGCCCGCGTTTATGCAGCGCCTGCGAGAGCTAAAGGAAAAATTTGCGGGGAAAATGGGGCTGAGCGCGGCGTTTATGGACGATAAGCTTTATCTATTTTTAAACGGAGCGAAAAATAAGTTTGAAACCACGCTCTTTTCGCCGCTGCCGAGCTTAGAGGACGCCGCGGAGATTAAAAATGAAGTTTTGGAGCTTTTATCGATAATAGATGAGCTAAGCTTGAACCCGGATTTAAGTGGAGCGGCGATTTTGGCTGATTAACGCGCGCTGCTATTTATCGGCTAAAATTTACTTGCGCTGCAGCTAGGATCGCCGCTATTCTCCGCTGCCGACCGAGATCCGCTACGGCTTGGATCGCTCATTTTCGCTACCGACCGGGGCGCGCTTAAGTAGCTCCTGTTCGCGAGCGAATAATCTACAAAATTTCTCCCAGTCGTGCAGATAGACGAGCCTATGCTCTTTACCACTTTCGTCAATGTATATGCCCTGCGTCGAGCCAAGACTCATCTTTTGCCAGTAGCCGAAAAACGGCAATGCCTCAATGTCCTCTTGCAGTACGCCCCGCATCATGCCGTTATCGTAAATTTTTAGATCGTAGTAGGTCCTTTTCATTTTAACCTTTCTAAATTTTACCGCGACGAAATTTTATCGTAGTGGAATTCTTAAATTTGCATCGCGATAAAATTCTGTCTTTTAGAATTTTGCCCGCCGCGAAATTTACCGCGAATTCCGCGACTTTAAATTTTGCGGCGTCAATCCTCGATAAAATTCTGTAGAATTTCACCGCAAGTAAAATTTAGCCCGCCAGCGCCTTTAGCTGATTGACGTTTAGCCCGTCAACCAAAATATAGCTCACATCGATGAAGCGGTAGTTTCGCTTCGGCAGCCGCGCGATAAACTCGCCGTATTCCAGCTCGGCGATTGCATGGTAGTTATCGGCGTCGTTTTCGTCGCCCTCTATGCCTATGAGCGCGATCTGCCAGCGCGCTACGTCGTTATTTTTCAGCATCTCAGCGTTTTGCCACTCCACAAACGGCTTGTAAGGCAGGATAGTGGGCAGGTCCTGCGTGAGCGCGTATGAGCCCATTATCGTGCCGTCATCTCCATTTCGGTAAAACCTCTGGTGCGCGCTGTAAGCGTCGAGATATTGCACCTCGGTCAGCCGCTTACTAAACTCAGCGGTGGGGTTATACGAGGCTAAAATTTCATCCATCATCGCGCGGTTTATCGCAAAAGGCCTCTGCACCCCGTAGCAAAAATTTACCTCCGTATCGCCGCTTAAGTGTTGATCTATCGAATGCAGCCCCGCCGCTATATCGCGCTCGTAGTCGAATTGCTCTATCCTGTCGTGAGTGTAAATTTCGCCGTTTTCATCCGTGATCTCGCCCCCCCAGCTGCTTAGATAGCGCCTGCAGATACGATATCGCCAAAACCCAATCAAAGACCGTCGCGGGCGTATTTACGCGCACGGCGTAGCTTTGCTGCTCCTCGTCGTAACTAACCTCCATCCCGCGCCCGCTCTTGCCCCGCACGCCCAAAATCAAACACTCATACTCGCTCAAAAGCGATTTTAAAAACGCCCTTTCGTCAAAGTCCTCGGCGCTCTCGTCTATGCCAAATACCGATAGATCGGGCAGCAGATCCAATGCCTTGCTAACGCTCATAGCGTCCGAATACCCCATAAATAGCGGTCGCTTTTTGTTTTTGACGCGGAATTCTACGCTCATCGTTTTCTCCTTATTGAAACGGCAAATTTATAGCGAAATTTTACCCGACGCGGCGAGCTAAATTTGCGCTCGCAAGCCCGCGCTGACGATTACGCGAATGCGCACTACAGCCGACACAAATCTACACTCCCAATCGCAAAAGCTTACGCGCCGATCGCGTCTTTTAGGCTCTGTGCGCACAAGTCCGCATCCTTAAACTCGCGCAAAATTTCATCCATCAGCTCCTCTTTGAAAACGTCAAGTATCATCGCGCTGCCGTCCAGCTCAACATAGCGTAGGGCGGGTTCGCTGAAGTTTTTAAGCTCTTTAAACCGCCGCTCGCCCCGCCTGGCAAATCCGAGCCGAACCTCGTTCGGACTAAGGCTCAGCACGCCGCCATCGCGAGCGAAATTATACACGCTAAAGCCGTAAAGCTGCGGATCGGCGGCTCTTGCGCGCACGCCTAAAATTTCCTCTAGCCGCGCCTTCGTGCCGTCCAGATCGAGCCCCGTTTGTAGCGCGATCTTGCCGTCGCTATCAAGCTTCAAAAGCGCTAAAAACGAAGCGAAATTCTGCGCGATGATGCTTTGCTCGTCGCATTCGACATCGATGTAGGCGACCGCAGGCTCCTCGCTGGCGCGGTAGTCCAGGCACAGATACCAATGTCCGTCGCCGCTGAATGGCACCAGCCCGTTAAGCTCGAAGCTCACGCACTCGCGCTCCTCGCCCCAGCTAAAGCGCGTAAGCGACGGATACGCCTCGCCGATGCCGCTGATGGCGTCTAGCGGGTAGCCCTCTAGCTCGTAGCGCAGGTAGCCACCGTTTTGCACGCCCAGCATCATGACTAGCTCGCGCGGTAGGGTGCGTCCTAGCTCCTCTTCCGCGGCCCTCAGCACCTCCGGCGTGAGCGGATCTTGTAGATAGGGCAGGTAGATAGGCTTGCGCCAGATGTTTGCAAGCTCGTTTGCGTTCATTTTCGCTCCTTTAAATTTACGGGTTAAAATTTCAAGCGCGTCTTAAATTTTAAGCTCAAAGCCGAAATCTTGGGCTATAAAATTTTAAAATTTTGCGGCGCCGAATTTTTCACAGCCCGCTCGCTGTATTCGGCTCGCCTGCATCTATACGGCTCGTCTTTCGGTGGCTTAAATTTAATCTAGATCGGACGCGCCGCCGTTTAAATTTAATCCGCACCGAGCGGGCTCAAAGCCGCACGCCGATAAAATTCATCGTAAATTTATGCGGCCCAGGCATTTATTTAAAGCGGCGGAATTTTGCGGGCGAGCTAAAGCCTTTCGCGCGCCTAATCGAAATCATAATACAGGCTCCACGCGCCGTTTTGCGGGTTTTTAGCAAACATCAAGCTGCCGCCGTCAATGACGTTAAAGCCCGCCTTTTCGTCGCTTGAGATCTGAAAAACGAACTGATAGCCCTCGCCGAAGCTCACTCCCGACTGGCAAAAGGAGGGATAGCCGCCGAATTTCGTGCAGTTATAAAACTCCAAGGCGATGTCGTCGTAATACTCGAGCCCCTCCGTCTCCTCAAGACGCAAAATTTCATCTATGGCGTCCGCATCCAGCCCGCCGCCGTCCCAAACGGGCGTATCGTCCGCGGCAAATTTTGGCTGCAAAGGAAAGGATCTTATCTGCGAGCGCGGATTTGCAAGCTCCTTTATGACGAGCTCGCCCTCGTTTTTATACTCGCGGATCGCCCACAGACCGTCCATATCCTCATCAAATTTGCCGATGAGATCCTGTGAGATAAAGACCGTAAGCAGCTTGACGCCGTCCAAGACCTGCGGCACGTGGGGTAGCGCGGGCAGGTAAAACTGCGCCAGAGGAAGCATTGGCACGCCGTTTTGATCCGTAGGCAGCTCCTCGTCCGCCGCGTAAGCGAGCACGCGACCGATCCAGCACTCATCGATCGCGCCTCGCGGCCTCACTCCGCCCGTCTGAAAATAGGTGATTTCGCGCGCGATCTTGCGCTGCAGCTCCTTAATCTTTTCTTGCAGATCCGTTTGCATTTGCGTCCTTTTCGGTTGGAATTTTAGCGCTTTTGTGAAATTATAACGTAAATTTTACCCGCCGCCGCGAGCTAAATTTGCGCTTGCCGTTTGCGATGGCTTGCGTATTTTGCGCACGCCCGCACGCCTATTTTGTGCTCGTGCGTCGCGAGCGCGGACTTTCGGTGCCAAACTTGCGAAAAGTAAGCTTAAAGCTTTTTGAGAGTAAAATTTAAACAGACCCACGTAGGCGGTAAATTTAATCAAAGGAGCGAAAATGACGAAAGATCAGTGCTGCGTTTTAAAGCATTTGACGGCGGGCGAAACGGAGGGTTTTGAAAAGATAGGCGAGCTTGGTGACGGCGAGTTTTTGGACGCGCTTATCGCAAAAGGGCTCGTGCGGGTGCTTGACTGGGCGGGCGAGGATAGCACGGGCGATGTGGGTAAATTTATCAGCTCTAGGCTTGATGCGCTGCAAAGCAGCGTGGCTCTAGAGTGCGATAAAATTTACGCAGGGCTCGAAAAAGAGGCGGAAAAAGAGGATTTTAAGCGCGGCGACGCGAGCCTATTTTTGATGAACGAGTTTCAAAAGGCGCTGAAGAAGAGCGATTTTAGGCTCTTTACTTTGGATCTTCATAGCGACGCTTATTATCTGCTCGTCGCGCACAAGAACGCCGAGCGGGATTTTAAGAAAATGGCAAAGCGAGAGGAGCCGTTTTGGGATATCGCGCCGTGGGGCAAGCGCCGCAAAAGGCAGATCCTTTACGTCATAAACTGCGAGTGCGGCGAGATGTCAGCGTGGCAGCTGGACGCGGACGAGCCCTCTCCTAGGGACGAGGTTTGCGAGGTCTGCGGGCGGGTGCTTTTCGACGCTGAAGGCAATGCGATGCAGCCTTTGGAAAAGGAATTTATCTGATCTTGTTTATCGCGACTTTGCGTGCGAAGTTTCGGTTGGATGAAAGTCAAATTTTATTGTGCAGCTCGGCAGGATTTGGCGCACAGGTTTGGTTTGTAGCTCGGCGGCGAAACGCGGTTTAAATTTAAGGCTCGCTCGGGCGGCGGAATATGTTTTGATGTGGCTCACTCTGGTAGTAAAATACGCTTCGGCGCGGCTTATTTGGTTTTCTATTCACGCGAGCGATGAAATTTTGCAGCTTGCGTTTGTATCTCGCAAGACCGCAGCGCAGGACGCACTATTTTAGCGTTTGCGTTCTTGGCTTGATTTTTTATCCAGCAAGTTCGCAGTCGCGGGCGCATCTACTATGCTGCGTTAAATTTTGATTTTAATGGTTGTGGACGTAGGCTCGCGCCGCTAAAAATCAAAATTTTGCCCTGCCGTGGGCGCTAAATTTACAATCTCTAAATTTAAAATTTTAAGCGTAAATTTTGATCTAAAATTTCTAAAGTCGCTAAATTTTAAAATTTAAATGCAATGCGGGTTTGGCGGCTTGTTCGCCATAGAGCTCGTAAATTCCGCCGCTGCAGAAATGGCGAACTCATTCGATTTAAAAATAAGACAAAATTTTAGCTAGAGCGTCCGCACAAAATCCCAATGTTAGCGCGCCCTTAAACGCGCCGTATTTGAAATCCGAAACTGGCGAGGTGCAGCAAAAGCCTAACAGCGAGCTTTGGCGATGCACGCCTCGATCGCCGCCATCACCGCTGCGCGAAACCCAGCCGCCTCCAGTGCCGCGAGCCCCTCTATCGTCGTGCCCGCAGGCGAACAGACGGCGTCTTTGAGCTCCGATGGGCGCTTGCCGCTTTGTAGCAGACGCGCCGTGCCCTCTACCGCCGCCGCTACCGCGTCGTAGCATAGCGCCCGTGGCAGTCCGCCCCGCACGCCCGCATCCGCCGCAGCCTCGATAAAGGCGCACACATACGCAGGCAGACTCCCTGCGATCCCAGTAAATGCGGCAAAACCAGCCTCGTCTATCTCGTAGAATTTGCCGATTTTGGCGGCTAGAGCTCGCACGATCTCCTGACTGGCCTCATCAAAATACTCGCCGTAGCACAACGCCGTAGCCGATGCGCCGATACCTGCAGCGACGTTTGGCATCGCGCGGGCCACGAAAACGTCCGCACCTACGATATTTTGGGCGCACTCCAGCTTGAAATTCGGCGCCAAAAGAAGCAGGATTTTGCCCGCGAGCTCGGGCGCGATCAGGCGCAAAATCCCCTCGTAGCTGGCGGGCTTGGTCGCGAGCACGATAATATCCGCTTCGTGCGCCAGTTGCGTCTCGTCTTGTAAAATTTGCACGCCGTAGCGCTTGCGTAAGGTTTCGTTTTTGCTTCTAGCATAAGCTAGGACTTGAAGCTTCGTATCGGAGGCAGGCTGCGCGCAGGCGGAATCACGCTCGCGGCTCGTAAAATTCTGATCTAAATTTGCGGAATTCTGCCCGCAAGCCGCAAAGCTTTGGGTATCGGGCATAAAATTCCGCCCGTCGTGCGCGAAATTTTCTTTATACTCTGAAAAATTTTCTCCGCTCGCCGCGCAATCTCGTCCGCCGGCTCCGCAAAGTGCCGCGATCATCGCCTCGCCCATATTTCCGCCGCCGATAAAGCCCACTTTCATTTTCGCTCCTTCAAAGCTAAATTATGCCTCAATGATAGCTCAAAATTTCTTTATCCGCCCTTGCGGCGCGCGGTTTATCTGCATAAAAGCAAATTTTAGCTACAATCTCGCCTGAATTTTTAAAAAAGGATGCGTTATGGCAATAAATGTTTTTTACGACAAAGATTGCGATTTGGGTTTGATTAAGGCTAAAAAGGTCGCTATGATCGGCTTTGGCTCGCAGGGACACGCTCACGCCGAAAATTTGCGAGATAGCGGCGTAGAAGTCATCGTGGGTCTTAAAAAGGGCGGCGCGAGCTGGAGCAAGGCCGAGGCGAAGGGTTTTAAAGTAATGAGCGTCGGCGAGGCTACGAAGGCAGCTGATCTTGTGATGATCCTAACGCCCGATGAGTTTCAAAGCGACATTTTTAAAGCGGAGATCGAGCCGAGCTTAAGCGAGGGCAACGCGATCGCGTTCGCGCACGGCTTTAATATCCACTTCGGACAGATCGTCCCTCCAAAGGGCATCGACTGCATTATGATCGCTCCGAAAGCCCCTGGCCACACGGTCCGCAACGAGTTTGTAAGCGGCGGCGGCGTGCCGATGCTGATCGCCGTTTCGCAAAACGAAAGCGGCAGAGCCAAAGAGCTTGCTCTAAGCTATGCAAGCGCGATCGGCGGCGGCCGCACCGGCATCATCGAAACGACCTTTAAAGCAGAGACCGAGACCGATCTTTTCGGCGAGCAAGCTGTGCTTTGCGGCGGACTTTGCGCGCTCATTAACGCAGGCTTTGAGACCCTCGTCGAGGCTGGATATGAGCCTGAAATGGCGTATTTTGAGTGCCAGCACGAGATGAAGCTGATCGTGGATCTCATCTATCAAGGCGGCATGGCAGATATGCGCTACTCGATCTCAAACACCGCAGAATACGGCGATTACGTAAGCGGCAACCGCGTCGTAAACGAAAGCAGCAAAGCGGCGATGAAAGAGGTGCTAAAGGAGATCCAAAACGGTAAATTTGCAAAAGACTTCATCCTTGAGCGCAAAGCTGGCTACGTGCGAATGAACGCCGAGCGCAACATCACGGCAAATAGCTTGCTTACCAAAACCGGCGAGAAGCTTCGCGCGATGATGCCGTGGATCGCCAAGGGTAAGCTCATAAACAAAGATAAAAACTGATTTCGGATGAGCTTTGGCTAATACAAATCCATGCGGGCGTCGCAAAAAGCGCCCGATCAATTATATAGCGATCGCCTTTGTCGTAATCTTATGCTTTTTAAGCGGTGCGGTTACCTACGCGGTTTTGGATCTCGTATTTTCGGGCAATAAAGCCGCGTTGCAGCAAAGCTCGCGCAAACAAGCCTCCGAAAGCCCTTCCGATTCTCGCGGTAAAAAGCCTCGTTTAAGCGCTGCGGAGAAGGAAGCGCTGATTCAAAAGGAGCTTGATAAGATCGCCGAGCAAAACATAACCGCGCCGAAGCTTCCCGTAGAGCCTGCCTCGCAAAATTCCGCAAAACAAAATTCTACAAACGACAATTCTCAAAATTCCGCAAATTCTATCGCTTCCGTAAATTCCGCTGTAAATTCGGCAAATGACGGATCGGACGTAAATTTTACCGCAGTAAATTCCGCGCCAGAAAATTCCATAAATTCTACCGCACAAAGCCGTGCTTCTGGCAACTCGGACGATCTTTCTAAATCGCCGCGCAAGGCCTTGCCCGCAGGTTCTCGCGCAAAGCTAGCGATCATCATCGACGACGTAGGCACCGACGAGCAGGCGCAAAAGCTCATTGCTCTGCCCGTGCGCGTGACGCCGTCCATCTTCCCACCCGAGTATCAGCGCAAGGACACGAGCTCGCTCGCTCGCGGCTTTGAGCATTACGCGATCCACCTACCGATGGAGGCAAGCTCTGCCAAAAATAACTCCGCGACGCTGCGAGCTTCGGATAATTATGAGAAGCTGCGCGGCGTCATAGCCAAGCTGCGCGCGGACTTTCCGAACGCTAAATTTATAAACAACCACACCGGTTCTAAATTTACCGCCGACGAGCGCGCGATGCAAAACCTGCTGCGCGCGATGAACGAGCATGGATTTTTATTTATCGACTCGCGCACGAGCCCCGCTACCAAGGCTAAGGCGGCGATGAATGGGCTCGGTATGCGATACGTGCATCGCGACGTGTTTTTAGATAATCAAAATAGCGTCGCCGCGGTGCGTAAAAAGCTGCGCGAAGCCGTGACGCTTGCTAAAAAACAGGGTTACGCCATCGCCATCGGCCATCCCAAAAGCTCCACTTTGCGCGCGCTTGCAAACAGCGCCGACATCCTAGGCGAGGTCGATTTGGTCTATTTGGACGAAATTTATGAGTACTACGAGTGAGCTCGGTTTTAAAATTCCAAGCCTAGCAAGGCTCGGTGCGAGCGAGCCCGCGCAGCTGTATTTTAGGGGCGAGCCGGCGATGTTACAAAAGCGCCGCATCTCGATCGTGGGCTCGCGCAAGATGAGCGTTTATAGCAAAAATTTGATCCTGCGGCTTGCGCGCGCTTTGAGCGATGCGGACTTTTGCGTCGTAAGCGGCGCGGCGATCGGCTGCGACATAGCCGCGCACGAAGGGGCGTTTCCAAACACGATCGCGGTTTTTGGAAACGGCCTTGATCAAATTTATCCCGCGCAAAACGCCGCCATGATCGGCAAAATTTACGAGCGCAGCCTCGCGCTTAGCGAGTATGAGGACGGCGTGAGCGCGCGCGGATTTCAGTTTTTGCAGCGCAACCGCATCGTCGTGGCGCTGTCCGAAGCGCTCGTAGTCGCTCAAGCCGAGCCCCGCAGCGGCTCGCTGCAAAGCGCGCGCCTGGCCCGCGAGATGGGCGTGCCCGTTTACGTACTACCGCACCGAATGGGCGAGAGCGCAGGCACGAACGATCTGCTCGCAAAATCTCAGGCGCGGCTGATTGCGGATTTTGGCGAGTTCGTGGCTTCTTTGGCTCCGCAGACGCCGCAAAACACTGAGCGCGCGCAGGATGAGGTGATGGAATTTTTAGCGCTAAATTCCGATCTGCAAGCGGCGATCGAGCGCTTCGGCGATAAAATTTACGAATACGAGCTTGAAGGCAGGATCGAAATTTTAGGCGCAAAGATAGTGGCAAAGTAGCCGGCGGCGGGCGCTTGCTTGCCGTGGTTTGATCGGCGCGCTCGCCGGTACGGTCTGTTTGCACGGCGCGTAGTCTGCGCAGCCGATGTTTAAATTTAGAAAAAGGCGGCTCGGTAAAATTTTACCTTACGCAAGTAGCACTTGAGCTTAAAACAAATCCGCGCGGCTTGTTTTTGTGCAGCGTCGCTTGCCTCCGCTTGCGGTAATGATCGGTTTGCGAATGCCTCTCGCGATCTATAAATGCTTTGCGGCGCAGAATTTAAGCGTTAAAATGCATGAAATTTTCTGAAATAGCGTTTAAATGTTTGTTTGCCTATCGTGCTAAATTTTTGCGGGTAAATTTGGCTGCGGATTTCAGCGCGAGTGTGGTAGGCTGAATTTGTCGCAAGAGAAAATTTTGGTCACGGCGGCAAAATTTTACGAGTTATAAAGCGTAGGGGCTTGTATCTGCTCCGTCGCGTGAGTGCGGGTTTGCTTTAAAATTTTGATTTTGTGTGGGGTGGGTTGATTGAACGTCCGGCACCTGCACGGCAGGATTTATGCCCGCCGTGAGTTTGGGTGTCGCTTACGTGCAGCTCACGCGGACTCAGTGCGGATGTACCTGCCAGGTGCGGCGATCGAAATTTTAAAATTTGAAGCTCGTGGTACGCTAAATTTAATAGCTCGCAAGCGGCGCGAGCGGGTGAAATTTATTATGCCTATTTTGTATGAAATTTCATAAAATTCCACGGTGGAATTCTGCGATGAAATTTAGCTATGAAATTTCGATCGCGAAATTTCCGCGATAGAATTTTAATGGCGTAATTCTGCGAAATTTGATATTAGTAAAGGATGAAATTTGATAGTTGCGATCGATCTTGGGCTTAAACGTATCGGCGTGGCGGCGGCACCGGATGATAAGACGCCGCTTCCGTGCGAGCCGATCCTGCGCAAAAACCGTATCCAAGCCGCGCGCGAGCTAAGCGAGCTGCTGCGCGAAAAGGGCGCCAGCGTGCTAGTGCTGGGCGTGCCGCGCGGCGGGGCGAGCGAGGAGGAGATGAGCAGGCGCATACGCCACTTCGCCTCGCTGCTGGATTTTGACGGCGAGATAAAATTTCAAGACGAGAGCTTTTCGAGCGCCGAAGCGGCGGAGTTTGCGAGCAAAGGGACTAAAGGCGGCGGCAAGGATCCGCGCTTTGATAGCATCGCTGCAACGATAATTTTGCAGAGGTTTTTGGCGAGTAAGGGCTAGGCGCGTGTGCAGCAACGCAATTTACACGCGGCGACGCAAGAGAGAATTGCCATTCGTCTGTTTTGCCGATCACTTAATGCTTGCAAAATTTTATCTTGCCCGCCTAAACGGACGGAATTTATGCGCGTCAAAAGTCGGTAAAATTTTCATCGTCTGCTAAAGCTCGGCAGAATTTTGATTTGCCCGCAAAGAGTCTGCGGAATTTATTTCGGAGCATCCGTAAATGACGCTTTAGGCGGTTAAACCGAGCGCGAGATTGACGGCGGTTTGAGCTTTAAGTAGTGAGGCTTATGCATTTTGGGATCTGTGCTCGCGCGCACGGCTGCTATTTAAATTCTCGCAAAGCCTATTTAGACGCAAAGAACACTAAGCAAAATTGCAAAAACGCGGATGCATCATAGAATAGGGCGCAAATTTGCGATAAATTTCATTTAGGGAGCGGTTATGTTTAAGATCACGATGTTAGTAAAAAGGGCGCCGAACATCACGCAGCAGGAGTTTTTGGCGCACTGGGCGGCGCATTCGCAAAAGGTTTTGGCTAATCAAAAGGCACTAAATATCGTCCGCTATGCAAAAACCATGCCCGTTTTCCCCGAGGGGCAAAGCACCAAGCGCGAGACGGCGGCGTTTGGCTACGACGCGATGGGCGAGCTATGGTATGAGAGCGTGCAAGCGTTTGCGGATGCGCGAAACAGCGAGGTAGGGCGAGCGGTGCTAGCGGAGCTGATGGCGGATGAGGCGAGGTTTTGCGATATGAAAAACTCCGTGATGTGGTTCGGCGAGGAGGAGGTTGTGATAGAGTTCGGCTCTAAAGAAGCGTAAATTTAAAGACCGAGAGGATAAAATTTCATGGATCGTGTAAGCGGCGAAAAGCGGGAATTTATCGCTCATGACCGATACGCTTTTTTGGCATACAGCGCGCGGAATCGCGGCAAATATAGTGCTCATGGATGATGTGTGGGTGCAGCATACACATATGAAATTTACGTACGCGATACAGATACTGCGCAGTCTTGATTATTTTAAGACTCACCATATCTAAGTGGCGTGGATCTAAGAAGCCTGGGTATCGGAGCAAAAAATGCCTAAAGACGTATTATGCTTGCGATTTTGGCATAGAAAAACCTATTTCTAAGATAAAATTTAAAGGGTAGTGGCATAAAATTTTTTAAAATTTTTAAGCAGCAATGCGAAATTTTCAAAAGTTTTCTAGGGCGTGGCAAGATGCTTGTCGCGGGCTTGGTATGCAACAAAATATTTTACGCATTAGATTGTCGCCCTGATAAATTACCATTGTAGAGTCCGTAGGTGTTTCAGACCTCAGGATTAAATGCTTTATTATAAATACTGCAGGCGCCGTGGATGCCGCATAGACGTGCGAGTAAAAAAGTGGGGCAGCCAGCCATAAAAACAATCTTGCAATTAAAATTTTAATTTGTCTTTTTGAAATTCCGCTCAAAGTTCCGTTTAGAATTTTATTCAAAAATTTTGCTTGGGATTTTGATAGGAATTTTGCAGGAATTTCGCCGGAAATTTCACAGCTATTATCAAAAATTAAAATTTTATCCCTCGCTTTTTGCTATAATTATTTTTAAAATTTAAAAGGAGCAAAAATGAAAATTTTAGCGTCGATTGCCGCGCTAATCGTAGCAGCCTACTTGCTCGCGCAGATATTTTTCCCGCAGGGGGTCTCGTTTGTCGGATGTGGCGTCGGTAGGGCTAATTCGTGCGAAGACTACGGAGCATATTTGCTTGAGGAGCGCGATTATGAGGCAGCAAAAAAGCCATTTGAAAAAGCTTGTGAAGCGGGGCTAGAAAATAGCTGTGCTATCGCGGGGGATTTATATTACGACGAGCAAAATTTATATAAAACTACGAAAGATAAGGGCAAGTCCGCGCGGTTTTATTCCAAAGCGTGCGAGCTGGGAGCCGCCAAAGCTTGCTACAACACCGCGATAATCTCTTATAAAAATGCGGATAAGAAAAATACATTTGCGTTTTTTGCCAAATCATGCGATTTGGGATTAGGCGAGGGCTGCTTAAATGCTGCGGTCGCTAGCTACGAAGAAAAAGATTATCAGGGCGCTCTTAAGTTTTTCCTCAAATCTTGCGATGCCGCTTTGGCAGAGGGATGCCAAAGGGTTGGGCTAGCGTATTCAAAGAAGGAATTTGGCGAGCCGGATCTGGATAAGGCGATGATCTACTACGACAAGGCCTGCAAGCTGGGAGCGGAGTTTAGCTGCAATGTAGTAGCCGCGATGAATAAAATAAATGCAAGCGAGGCTAATGCTACTAAATAGATGGCAGGGCTAGCTAGATGATAATACGGTGAGATCGAAATTAGCGTAGAAATTTTGCGGAGCTTTATGGGATTTTATGAAATTTCGTGAAATTTCGTCTTTAAATTTTATTGCTGAAATTCCGCATATTGAAATAATGGCGATGGATAGTGATTTTAAAATTTCAGTATTTCAGAAGTTTAGAATTTAATCTATGCTATGGATTTTATTGACAGAATTTTAACTTGTCATAGACTTATCCATCGCGATATAGGGATTTCATTATAATCTTAGTATGTATCTTTGAAAGAGAAAAAATTGCGCAAACTAGCGAGTAGCTATGCAATCACAGCTGATATGGCAAAAATATCCGAAGAAGATCGCATGAGGTAATCAATCTGCGAAGTAAGTAAAATCAATTATCAAGTGGATGGAATCTATCAATAAACAAGTAAAATTATTCATTGCAAAGCAGGCAAAATCGATCTGTCAATGGGTAGATCAAGCTTGAAACTAACTCGAAGTAGCCTGTAAATAAGCTAAATTGCAAGCAAGATAAATTTTAAGTAGGCATATTGTAGGAAAGTAAAATTTTAGATGAGATAAGTGGGATAAATCGATTTCAAATCACCGTAGAAGTTGGATGACGATCCTAATTTAAAGCCCCATTTTTCCGGGATTTAAGATGCCTTTTGGATCAAAAGCCCTTTTGATCGCGCGAAATAGCTCCATCTCTGCTGCGCTAAAAGCTAGTGGCATAAATTCTGCTTTGCTTAGCCCGATGCCGTGCTCGCCGCTGAGCGTACCGCCAAGATCAACTGCAGCTTTGAAAATTTCGGTGATTGCGTCATGTCCGCGTCGCACCTGAGCTTCATCTTTTTTGTCGGCGACCATGACGTTGGTGTGGACGTTGCCATCGCCCGTGTGCCCGAAGCAGGGCACGCGCACGCCGTATTTATCGCCGATGCGCGCGATACGGCGCAGTAGCTCGGGCAGCTGCGAGCGCGGGACGGTGATGTCCTCATTTAGCTTAAGCGTGCCGTAGATATTGATCGCCTGCGAGCAGTTGCGTCTCGCAAACCAAATGCCCGCACGCTCCTCTTCGCTTTCTGCGATGCGAAAGTCGCTCGCGCCGTTTTGAACGAAAATTTCTTTTATGAGTGCGAGCTCCTCCAAAAGCACTGCTTCTAAATTGCCGTCTGTTTCGCAGATCAAAATCGCGCCCGCACCCTTCGGCAAGCCCTTGTGAAATTTCTCCTCGACCGCGGCTATGCACAGCGCGTCTAAAAATTCCATCGCCACGGGCGTGATACCGGCAGCCATCGTCTTATACACGGCATTCATTGCCGCATCTACGCTAGGAAAGACGCCCATCGCGGTTTTTTTAAGCTTTGGCATTGGGATAAGCTTGAGTGTGATTTCGGTGATGATGGCAAGCGCACCTTCGCTTGCGATTAAAATTCCTGCCACGTTGAAGCCTGCGACATCTTTGATAGTGCGTTTGCCCGCTCGGATCACCTCTCCATTAGGCAGTACCGCACGCAGTGCCATTACGTAGTCTTTGGTGATGCCGTATTTTGCGGCGCGCATACCGCCGGAGTTTTCGGCGACATTGCCTCCTAGCGTGGAATAATCCTGGCTTGCGGGATCGGGCGGATAAAAAAGCCCGCGCGCTGCGGCTGCTTTTTGCAGATCGATATTTATGCAGCCGGGTTGGACTACGGCGAGTAGATTTTGCATGTCGATTTCTAGAATTTTATTCATATGTTTTTCAAATGCCAAAATCACTCCGCCGTTTGCGGCTAAAGATCCACCCGTAAAACCGCTACCTGCGCCTCTTGGAACTACAGGGATTAAATTTTCGTTGCAGAATTTTAAAATTTGACTGACATCGTCCTCACTTCGCGGGAAAAGCACGCCGTCTGGCAGGCAGCGTCTTTTCGTCGCGTCGTAGCAGTATGCTGTGCGATGAGCCTCGTCAAAATAGGCATTATCCGCGCCTAATAGATTTGTAAAAAACGCTCGCGCGGCGCTATTCATCGCCGTCTAAGCCTAGCAAATAGCGGTAGTGTTTGTCGTAATCGCTGATCGGGCCATTAGTAAAGTCCCAAATGACGGTCTTTATCTCGCCCACGCGTGAGTAAAATGGCAGCTGATAATAAGCCACGCTGCCGCTAGCGAACGTGCGCAAAGGCTTGAAGCTGCCGCAGTCGGCAAATACGCCTTGTTTATCCATCGCGATAAAAATCAGTCCGGCGCTGTTTTGCGCGCAAATTTTACGAAAATCGTCACGGCTGGGATTTGGCTTGTGGTTGTAGCTAAGATAGGCGCCGCCAAGATCTGGGTGGATAAAATTTATATTCGGAAAAGCCTTGATAACCTGCTCGTAAATTTCAGCGTTAGGCGCGACGATTATGGCGCGGTCATAGAGGAAATTTAAGATCACTTTATCGCCGCTTGCAGGTAAAATTTTAGGCAGTGGCAGCGCCTCTTGAGCTAACATATCAAAGACCTCAAATCGTACCTTTGCCTTGCCTGCGCTTTTTTGCGTCACGACTGCGCGCGCGATGATGGAGCTTGCGCCGCTACCGAAATTATGCATCACAACTCCGCTGCTACCTACGGCAATCGTAGGGCTATCTGTGATCTCGCCCGAACCATCCGTTACGCTAAGTAGGGCGGTTTCGTATCGCGGCATGTTAAATTCCGCCCCTATCGCCGCGCTTAAAAATAGACCTAAAATAAGTAAAGCTTTTTTCAAAATTCTGCTCCTGAATAAAATTTCGGCTAATTATACATAAAACTTTGAAATTAGCGATAAAATTCCGCGGTATTTACGAAATATAAGCGTTTTTTCGTTACAATCCCGCCTTAAAATAATATTTCAAAGCGGTTTTATATGACTAGAATTTTTATATTGCTTTTTCTGTGGATAGGCGTAGTTTTTGCGAACAACCCCAGCGTAGAGAAGTTTGCCTGGCCCGATGGCGTGAGTCTTCTGCAATTTATGGAAACTGCGGGCATTCCCGCGTCTGTATATTATGACCTGGATAAAGAGGATCAGGAGCTTGCCGCCGAGGTACGAGCTGGCGTGGAGTGTCAAATTTTGCGTGATCCAGTAGGTCGCGTCTCCCAGCTGCTAATCCCCGTCAGTGAGGAGCTTCAGATCCACATCTACCGCGATAAATTCGGCACTTTTAGATTCGTTTATACTCCGATAGTTTATGAGGAAAACAGCTACTCTTTAGGAATTCAGATCGAAAGCTCGCCCTATCAAGATATCATCAAAGCTACGGGCAATGCAGCTTTAGCGAATGAGTTTATGCTTGTTTTTAAAAACGAGGTAAATTTTAAAAAGCTGCAAAAGGGCGATCGGCTTGTGATCCTGTATGAGCAAAAGACGCGCCTTGGCAAACCTTTTGGCGGAGTAAATATCACCGCAGGAATGATCGAGGAAAATAAAAAGCCCAAATCGCTATATTTTTTCGATGATAAATACTACGACCGAAGCGGTAAAAAGGTCGAATCTTTTTTGCTAATTACGCCGCTTGTTTATACTAGAATTTCATCGTATTTTACCCCTAAAAGATTTCATCCGATTTTAAAGCGATATCGTGCGCACTTAGGCGTGGATTATGCAGCCCCCAAAGGCACTAGGGTAAATGCCGCAGGGGCGGGCAAGATTAGCTTTGTAGGGCGTAAAAACGGCTACGGCAATACCGTCGAAATCAATCACGGCGGCGGTATTAGTACGCTTTATGCGCATCTTAGCGGCTTTGCTAGCGGCACAAAAGCAGGCGTTAGTGTCAAGCAAGGTCAGTTAATCGCCTACGTAGGCTCGACCGGGCTTAGTTCGGGACCGCATCTGCACTTCGGACTTTATAAAAATAAGCAGGCTATAGATCCGCTTAAGGTAGTCAAGATTGAAAAAACTAACGTCATAAGCGCCGAAGAACTTAAATTTAAAGCTCTCGTCAAAGATATGGACGCCAGAATGGCTGCGGCTAAAGACGGCTCGAAAAACCCTGCTAAATTTGAAAACTACGAGTCGCTTATCACGATAAATTAAGGCTGAAAATGGAAAATAAAGAGCAGCTGGACGACGTCGAGGAAGCTAAGGCGCTTCTTGATGCGCATCTAGGCGATACGCTTGAGCATGAGCTGAGTGCCGCCGATCTTACGGAGCATTTAAAAACTCTAAAAAAGCATGACGAAGAAAAATACGTAGAATTCTTAAAAAAGCTAGATCCTGAGGATCTTGCCGATGCTGCGCTTGAGATGCCCGAGCATATGCTCGAAGACGTCATCGAAACTCTGCCTCACGAAAAGATCGTAAAAGCGATTGAGGAGCTCGAAAGCGACGATCAGGCAGAGCTTTTGCAAAACATCGGCGAAATCGACGAGGACAAGGCCGAGCAGATTTTCTATGGGCTTGACGAGGACGATCGCCACGATATTCTTACTATCTCCAAATATAGCGAAGATGAGGCGGGCGCGTATATGCAGACCGAGGTCTTTAGCGCGAGGCAAGATCAGACCCTGGGGCAGGCGGTTGAGATGCTGCGCGTTATGCGCGAAAAGGACGAGATCGAGAACGTCTTTCAGCTCTTTGTGCTCGATAAAAAAGGGCACCTGCTTACTACCTTTTCGACGTCCGATCTGATTTTATATGATTTTTCGCTCACGCTGGAGCAAATTTCACAAAAATTCGGCGCCGAAAATAAAATCCACTTCGCCACCGATACCGATAAGATCGACGACGTGATCAAGGACTTTGAGGAATTCGACCTTAACGTCATCCCTGTTGTTGATGCTAACGGCATACTCATCGGGCGTATCACCGCCGATGATATCCACGATCTCATCCAAGAGCGCGCCACCGAGCAAATTTATAACCTCGCGGGCGTCGATGACGAAGCCGAAGACGATGAGACGACGATCTTTAAGGCGGGTCGCGCGCGCGCCTTGTGGCTAGCGGTAAATTTATGCACGGCGATCGTAAGCTCCACGATTATCGGGCTCTTTGACGCCACTATCGAAAAGCTGGTCGCGCTCGCCGTGCTTATGCCAATAGTCGCCTCCATGGGCGGCAATACCGGCACGCAGGCGCTCACGGTAACCGTGCGCCGCCTAGCCCTGGGCGAGATAGCGTTTAAAGACAAAAAGCAGGTTCTCTTTCGCGAGATCACGATCGCTTTTATAAACGGCCTCATTTTTGCCACGCTGATGGGGTTTGTGGCGTATTTTTGGTTCGGCATTAAGCTTTTGGGGCTAGTGATTGCGATGTCGATGGTGCTAAATTTAACGCTCGCGGGGCTTTTCGGCGCCGTCATTCCGATCACGCTTAAAAAATTAAATATCGACCCAGCCGTCGGCAGCTCCGTGCTGCTTACCACGGTGACGGACATCGTGGGATTTTTTAGCTTTTTAGGACTTGCGACGTGGATACTACTATAAAAAATTTCAAAATTTCCGAGCTTAAAAGCTCAAATTTCGTTAAACCCTTTCGCCTAAATTTCGAAATGGACGGCGTGGCGCGCGCGTGGGACTGCGTCAAGGTGCACGATAGCGTCTCGATTTTGCTTTATCATACGCAGCGCGACGCGCTTTTGCTCGTCAAGCAGTTTCGCCCCAGCGTGTGGTTTTATCAAGAGGAGGGCTTAATCAACTCGCCTGAGAAGGGCTACACCTACGAGCTTTGCGCGGGCATTTTAGACAAGGGCATCAGCGAGGAGCAAACGGCGATCGAAGAGGTGCTCGAGGAGACGGGATACGCCGTGAAGGATCTGAAATTTATCACGAGCTACTACAGCGCCCTGGGCTTTGCGGCGAACCGTCAAATTTTATACTTCGCGTGCATCGACGAATCGATGAAGATCGGTCGCGGCGGCGGCGTGGACGGCGAGAAGATCGAGCTTTTCTACCTGCCTGCAGCCAAGGCGCGAGAGTTTATGTTCGACGAAAAGATCGTGCGCGCGCCGGGGCTGATCTTGGCGTTTCAGTGGTTTTTGAGCGAGTTTAAAGCTTAGCGGCGAGACGGAATTTCGCGTGCTGCTGCGCGCTTTTGCGTCTCGGCTTTAAATTTAAAGGACGGCGATGAGGGTTTTACTTAGGCTGTGCGTTATCGCGGCGTGTGTTTATGTCTGCGTGCTAGCGGGACTTTATATCTTTCAGGAGCGGCTGATATTTTTGGGCGAGCCGCTGGATAAAAATTTTAAATTTAGCTTTGAAAATTCCGAATTTGCGGGACTTGTGAATGCGCCAGAGAACGGCGAGCATTTAGAGGCATCGATGTCCGCTACGCAAAATGGCGCGGCGATAAATGGCGTCGCGGACGAAAGCGCTTCGGCGATTGGCGGCGTAAAGGAAAACGGCGCCGCAGCGGGTGAGATCAAAAACAAAAACGCTCAAACTAGCAGCGAGCGCGGCGGCAAAAACGCCGCAGGAAACGCCGCTACGGGCA
Source organism: uncultured Campylobacter sp. (assembly GCF_938018035.1). Classification (GTDB taxonomy): domain Bacteria; phylum Campylobacterota; class Campylobacteria; order Campylobacterales; family Campylobacteraceae; genus Campylobacter_B. The sequence continues at coordinate 26,449 of NZ_CALIJF010000045.1, forward strand.
ATAACGCAAACGCCGCTGCGATAAAATTTCAAGAGATCAATATCCCGTTTGGGGGCGGGGTGATAAACGGGCTGAAATTTAGCGCAGCAGAGCCTAAAGGTGCGATTTTGTTCTTTCACGGCAACTTCGGCGACGTGAGCGGCTGGGGCACATACGGCGCGGATTTTGCGGCTTTGGGATACGATTTTTATATTTTCGATTACCCGGGTTACGGCAAATCGGACGGCAAAATTTCATCGCAGCAGCAGCTTTTTGCGAGTGCGGATGCGATGAGCCGCTACGTTTTAGCGCAGCATTCGCCAAGAAAGCTCGCGATGATCGGCTACTCGATCGGAAGCGGCATCGCGGCGCAGCAGGCTGCGAAGTGGGACGCGGCACGGCTGATTTTGCTCGCGCCATATTTTAGCTTCGAGCGGCTTGCGCACGAAAAAATCCCCTTCGTGCCGAAATTTTTGATCCGATACAAGATTCCGACCGCGGAATTTTTGCAAGCGGCACGCAGCACGCAGATCACGCTCATCCACGGTGTCGCTGACGAGCTGATACCGGTGCAACACTGCCGCGATCTTGCGGGGTCTCTTAAGGCGGGCGATCTATTTTACGAAATAGCCGCCGCGCCGCACAACGGACTGCTGGCAATGCCCGGTATTTGGGAAATTTTAAAAGAGAGGCTGCGCTAATCTAGCGGGGCTCGGCGTAAAATTCCAGGCAGAATTCGACCGCTAAATTTTAAAATTTTACGTAAAATTCCGTGCGGGCTAGGTCGTCGTAAAATTTCATGAAATTTTATAGCGGCAAAACACGGCGCCAAAAACGAGGCGTGATTTCAAATCAAAATTTACGCGCCGTTAGCTGCAAATATAAAGTCGGTCTCGTTGGCGCTAAATTCTTTCTAGCGCGCACGTGCCGTAAATTTAAAGATAAAATTTGCGCCAGACCGTGACACCGTATATTTTAGTCGCGATAAAATTCTGTGAAATTTTATCCCGCGGGCATTTATAAATTTCAAGAAATTTCAAGTCCAAATTTTATATTTGCGCGGAAGC
>NZ_CALIJF010000046.1 GCF_938018035.1 uncultured Campylobacter sp.
ATGTTCATAGACAGCGTAAAGCTTAGCGTCAAATCGGGTGACGGCGGCGCAGGTTGCGTCAGCTTCCGCCGCGAAAAATTCGTCATCCTGGGCGGTCCCGACGGCGGCGACGGCGGCGACGGCGGCGACGTGTATTTCAAAGTAGATAAAAACTCCCACACTCTCTCATCCTACAAGGGCAAACGTGAGTTTAAGGCGCAAAACGGCGCGCCAGGCGAGGGTCGCAAAAAGACGGGCAAAAGCGGCGAGGATCTCGAGCTCATCGTGCCTCCCGGTACCAGCGTTTACGACGAGGATAGCGGCGAGCTGGTGCTTGATATGTTAAACGACGGCGAAACGAAGCTGTTTTTAAAAGGCGGCAAAGGCGGGCTTGGCAACGTGCACTTCAAAAGCTCGATCAATCAAGCCCCTGAATATGCGCAAAAAGGTCTCGAAGGGCAGACGCGCGAGGTGAGACTAGAGCTAAAACTCATCGCCGACGTGGGGCTCGTGGGCTTTCCAAATGTCGGTAAAAGCACGCTAATCTCGACGGTCTCAAACGCTAAACCACAGATCGCAAACTACGAGTTTACCACGCTCACGCCAAAGCTCGGCCTCGTCAAGGTTGACGAATACAGCGGCTTTGTCATGGCCGATATCCCTGGCATTACCCTTGGCGCAAGCGAAGGGCGCGGGCTTGGCGTGCAGTTTTTAAAACACGTCGAGCGCACGAAAATTTTGCTTTTTATGCTCGATCTTGCAAACTATCGTAGCCTTGAGGAGCAGTTTGACGCGCTGAGGGCCGAGACGGCGAAATTTTCAGAGGGACTTGCAAAAAGAGACTACGCGATCGCACTAACTCGCGCGGACGCGGCCGAAAATTTGCAGGAAAAATTTGACGCGTTTTTGTCGCATTTGGGGCTTGCGGGCACGGCGGGCGAGATGAAATTTAAGCAAGATATTTATGAGCTTGACGCCGCCAAGCCGTTTTTTGTGATGCCGATCTCCTCGGCGACGGGACAAAATATAAACGAGCTAAAATTTAACCTGCTTGAG
>NZ_CALIJF010000047.1 GCF_938018035.1 uncultured Campylobacter sp.
AAAATAATATTAATAGGATCGATTTTATTAAATTAATTTTTTTAAATAGCGATAAAACTTTTATTTATCACTCTCCATCAATGGTAAAAAGAATTGCATTGCTTTTTTCAAAAATATTTAGAGGAAATAAATATATTATAGTTTCTCATGGAGAAGGTTTGCAAAATAGTTATAAAAATAGTAATTTTATAATGAAATTTTTATTAAAAAATGCCATTTTTAAATCAGAATATATACAGGTAGTAGGTCCTCATCTTGTAAAATTCTTACTTGATTTAGGGCTACAAAATGATAAAATCATAGTAAAAAATGCTTTTTTACCACCTATATTGTGTGATGAAGAAAGCATATTAAAAACCTATCCGCAAGAAATTTTCGATTTTATATCAAAAAAAGATAAGTTATTGGTAGCGAATGCGTCTAGTTTGGTTTTTTATAAAAATACCGACTTATACGGACTTGATATGTGTATAGAACTTACGGCTAAGCTAAAAAATGTCTATCCAAATTTAGGGTTTATTTTTGCGCTAGCAAATGAAAAGGTTAATACGGAGTATATAGATAAAATGCATCTGCGTATAAAAGAGTTAAATTTAGAGGAAAATTTTTATTTTCTGACTGGGCAAAAAGAGCTTTGGCCTATATTTAAAAAGGCTAGTCTAATGATAAGACCTACGAATACCGATGGGTATGGTGTTAGTATTGCAGAAGCCTTATATTTTGGATGTCCTGCGATAGCAAGCGATGTATGTGATAGGCCAGAGGGAACAATTTTGTTTAAAAATAGAAATTTAGATGATCTGTGCGATAAAACAAAAAGGGTTTTGGATGCAATGTAAATTTTATAAGGACTTGGTTATTGATTAATAGTTACTTATTTAAAATATTAATTTTATTATATTAAGGATGGATAAATATCATGATTGATAAAGCAAAATGGTTTCTAGATAAAATTTGTCCTATCATATTGGGGATAGATGATATTACAAATTCAATATGCCATTCGCGTTTCCTAAGAGAACAGTGCGATTGCGGCTATCTTGGGCTAAATAATAATGGCATATATGATTATTTTATGAATTATCTATTAAAAAAATACCCAGAAATTAGAGTTACATATTTTTTAGTTATGGGACCTAGCTCGGCATATCTTGATGGCGCCAAAACCGATACTATATATAAAAATGATGGCTTTTTAAGATTATTGCAAACCATTCTAGATAGATCTGATGAGATAGCATACCATGGACATAATCATGGATATTCCAATGCTACATTGATGGATAGAAAATGGTGTAGAGAATTTGAGCAGTATTCTCCGGGTGAGTATTTTAATATTATAAAAAATGATTTAGATCTTTTCAAAAAAACATTTGGCTACCAAATTTTAGGAGGAAGAACTCCATGCTATAGTTTTAGAGAAGATTTGGTTGGAGGACTAATTGACTTAAAATTTCGTTGGTGGTCCTTTGACTTTAAGCCTTTTACCAATAATATTTCTTTGAAGTATGGCGATGATAAAATTATAGAAATGCCGTCAAATATAAGCGGCGATGCTTTTATATATGGAGGAAATGCAATAAAAAGTAAAATTAAGCACTTGCTAAATATCGTAAAGATAGAAAAAATGATGAAAAGTAGATATGTGATTAGTATAGCGGAGCATTTTATGAATGCTAGACCAGATGGAAAGAGGCAAACACCAAATGTTTATGATGACATAAATTCTTTAGATTTTCTTTTTGGATATCTAAGAAATAAAGATGTTTGGTATGCTACTTTTAGCGAATGTGCGGGTTATTATGAAAGCTATAATAATACCGATATTTTAGATGTAGGAAATGGAGTGTTTGAAATAAAATACAAAGGCGATTGGAAAATGTTTCTAACATTTATCTCAGATAATAGATATTTACAAAATATACAAACTAAAGAAATTTATGAAGGCTTTATGAAAAATAATAGATGGCTTTTTAATGATTTGGTTGAAGGAGTATATAAGGAGCATAAGGGTGTATTTTGATAGGCATTTTTCTCTGATTACCGGATATAGATTTTTGTTAAAAGACGTTATAAAATATATAGCGACAATAGATTCTTTTTTTGATTCTAAGTATAAAATTTTAGATATAGGTTGCGGGAAAAAACCATATAAGAAATTACTAAAAAAATCCGATTACGTAGGTCTTGATGTGTGTGAATGCGAATATGCAAATCCGGATATAATAGGTAGCTCTGAAAATATCCCTTGTGATAATTCTAGTTTTGATGCAATTATGACAGTTTTTGTTTTAGATGATTCTTTTTATATTAAGAAGACTTTTTATGAAATTTCAAGAGTGCTTAAAGATGGTGGGTATTATTTCGCTCTTGAGGCGCAAAATGCAAGCATACATAATCCCCCCTTTGATTTTTTTAGATTTGCTCCAAATGCCATGATTAAGCTAGCAAAAGAAGTAAATTTGGAACTTATAAGATATGATACGTATGGCGGAGACTTTGCAAACGTAGGCTTTTGTTTTATATCAATTATACGAAATACACTAAGTAGTCTCAGGATAGAACCCATTTTGGGTCCTATATTTTACTTACCGATAAACGTAATTTTTAGACTTTTAGATTTAATAGGTAGATTAAAGGTATTTAAAAACAAATATAAAAATAATTCCTTGGGGTATTTCTACGTTTTTAAGAAAGTAGAGAATGCTTAAAAAATTTATTAAGACAATATCTTTATATGCTATTTTCTTAATGATTGAAAAAATTTTATCGGTACTATTTTTTTCATATATCGCCCATACCTTAAGCATGAATGATATGGGTGTATATGGACTTTATATGACCATATACGTATTTTTATCTTTTTTGCTATCTCTCGAATTTAAATCGGGATATGCAAGATATTACTACGAATATTATACAGAAGAATCCAAATATAAGCTATTTTGCGGTATCGTTAATGTTACATTTCTTTCTCATGTAATTATGGGCATATTGTTATTGTGTATTATAAATTCTTTTAATTTATTGAGTTGGAAAATTTTTATTGCTTTGGCTATTTTATCGTTTTCTGATAGCCTGATATATCTTATACAGTATCAAAAAAGGTTAGAAGAAAAGGATATGCAATATGGAATAATTATAATTGGTAAGATACTCTTAACAATTATATTTTATTTTATTATAAAAAGTTACGATATGGAGGGTAGTGCGATCGATATAATATATGCTATGTTGTTTTCTAGCACAGTTGTCTCCCTGGTTAGTTATTTTAGCTTTTTTATTAAAGGTTGGCTATTTGGCGTAAATTATCATATTACAAGGAATTCCTTTTTATTTTCCATAAAAATTGCGCCCGGTATTGTCGGGTCATACCTATCATCATTAAGCCCGCAATTTATCATTGATAAAGTTTTTTTAAATAGAGAATTTAATGGAATTTTTTCGGTTTATCAAAAAATCGCATCAACTATTTATATTATGTTCGATCCGCTTTATATAGTTTTTTCTCAGAGAGTCCTTAAATTTTATAAGGAAAAGAATTTTATCGGAATCTATAAGATGATGCTTAATATAATTTTTAACGGATATGGATTTATGATGTGCATTTTTATTTTGGGCTCATATTATGTCGTATATATATTTGCGGGAGAGAAATATATAGAGTATCAGCACTTCCTATTCATATTTTTATTCAGCGGATATTGCACATTGATTTCGAGAATTCTTGAATTAAATATCCAGATTTCTGGGAAAAGTCATTATTTTTCTTATTTGGAGATATTTGTAGGAGCGCTAAGCGTATCTTCTCTTTTGTTTTGTGCATATTATTTTGAATTTTACTTCTTTATATATTGTATAGCGGTTATTTCATTTTTTAGATTCGTTGTATATATGATAGTTTCCAAAAAAATATATCCAAAATTATTTTTAGGGTATTTTTATTATTTGTTATTTTTATTCTTTCCTAGTATAATTTATATCTTTAAAATATTTGACATGCTATCGGAAGTTTTATTATTTCTATTAACTCTGATTTTTTATAGCTGGTTGGCTATTAGGGCAATCAAAGAATACAAAAGCTGTCCGCGTATAGGGGAAGCATAATGTTATATTATCTAAAGCGACTATATTCTACTCCATTTCGCATAGTTTTAATAAATTTATTTAACAAAATAACTGTTTTTTTAAATAACTTTATTAATCGCTGCATTGATCTTATAAATAAAAATACTCACATAAATTTTAACATTCCGATCATAAAAAATAGCTACATAAATATAAAAGAGCTCGACCTGTCAAATATCGATCCGGATGCCGCAAAATATCTATCTAAAATGTACATTGAACATAAATTTGATCTGCTCGGTAGCGGCTGGGTAAAAAATAGCTATGATAGCGCGGCGCTCGGGCTTGAGGGCTACAAATACGATATGAACGTCACCGCGCCCGCAAACGCGCTAGAGGGCTACGAGCTGATTGATTGGCAAAAGGATTTTAAAAGCGGCTTTCGCTGGGATGAAAAAAAATGGTACAAAGATCAGCGCATAGCCCATAAGCCCGGTAGCGATATAAAAGTGCCGTGGGAGCTTGCGAGATTTCAGCACTTGCCGCAGCTTGCTATTTTTGCGATGGCGAATCCGAGCTTAAAAGAGCAAAATTTAAAAGAATTTAAAAACCAAATTTTAGATTTTATCCGCAACAATCCGCCTAGAATGGGCGTAAATTGGACCTGCACGATGGACGTGGGTATCAGGGTCGCCAATATGCTGGCGGCTTACGATATGTTTTGCCAGATGGATGAGGGCGGAATTTTGGATCAAAATTTCAAGCAGACCTTTTCAAATAGCGTCTACGAGCATGCGCTTCATATCGTAAATAATCTGGAGTATTCGCCGCATCTTACGTCAAATCACTATCTAAGCGATATCGCGGGTTTGCTGCAAGCTTGCGCGTATCTAGACGGCAGCGGCGAGATGGACGCATGGCTGGCGTTTGCCGTACAAGAGATAATCTGCGAAATGAAAAAGGAATTTTACGAAGACGGCGGAAATTTCGAGAGCTCTACGAGCTATCACCGCTTAAGCGGCGAGCTAATGGCGTATGTTACAGCTCTGATACTGGGTTTAAAAAGCGAAAAAATTTCATCGTTAAAAAATTACGACGCAAAGCTTTGGCGCAAAAAGCCGAAACTCTTGCCGCCGGAGGAGCAGGAATTTAAAATTTTAAACGAACAAATAGCGCTGCCGCAGTGGTTCATGGACAGGCTGTATAAAATCGGCAGATTTACCGCGGACATTACAAAACCAAACGGCGAAGTGCCGCAATTCGGCGATAACGACAGCGGCAGGTTTTTTAAATTTAGCCCAAACGGCGAGTTCTTGAGTAGCGAACAAGCCGCGCGAAAATATCTAAATTTAAGCGGCTTTGAGGGCGGCAACGAGCCGTTTTGGGACGAAAATATCTTAAACCATTCCACGCTAATTAGCTGCATGGGCGGGATTTTTGACGATGAGATATTTAAAAACTGTTTTTGCTTTGAGAGGAGCTTTATCCGCTCGCTTGCTGGGCGCACGCTGCAAGTAGGCGATAAAACATACAAAAGCCAGGTCGCTTCGGGCGTGAAATTCGGTGAATTGCCGCACCGAAAAAGTATGGAATTTAAAATTCCAAATTCGCAAGAGATCAAAAATATATTTTATCCGGATAGCGGAATTTTTATTTTTAAATCAGGTAATTTTTACCTCGCTATCTGCGCTACGCCGCTTGGACAGAATGGCCACGGCGGACACACGCACAACGATAAGCTAGGCTACGAGCTGTGGATAGACGGGCTGGATATAGCAAGAGATCCCGGCACCTATCTTTATACTCCGATCCCTAGCAGAAGAAATGAATTTCGAAGCGTCAGAGCGCACAACGTGCCGATTATAGGCGATTTGGAACAAAATAGTTGGGGCGAAGGGGCGATCGGATTATTTGGAATGTTTGCGGAATGCAGATGCGAAGTGGCGGATTTTGGAGAAAATTTTATAAGCCTCGCTGCAGAATACAAGGGCGCAAAAATTATTAGAAAATTTGAGGTAAAAGAGGGCAGGCTGGAGATTATCGATATGGCAAATAGAGAATTTTATTATAGTAAATTTGAGTTATATTCAAATGGATATGGGAAGTTGATGAAAAATGTCTAAAAAAGTTTTAATGGCCGTTGCGAATTACTATACTTCGCCGTTTCAGGTCGGCAGTCATCACTATGCCAGAGCGTTTGAAAAGCTAGGGTATGAGGTGCTTTTTATCTCAA